>JBEGUP010000097.1:0-6671 GCA_041178825.1 Pseudomonadota bacterium
TAATACGCCGGCTACAGGTCGTATTATGACTTTAATTGATACCTATTTTTCAAAATCCACGGTTTCTGAAATTTTAGAAGCACTAGAAGCCTCAAATCACGCTTGGGAGCAACAAACCGTTGCAACTTTGCGCAGCCGATCGCCGCTGATGCTGCACGTCGTTTTAGAGCAAATCCGCCGCGGACGACATCTCAATTTAGCGCAAAACCTGCAAATGGATCGCGACATGGTGCGCCATTGTTTCTACACCGCGCATTTGGGTCGATTTGGCAATTCCTGCGAAACAGTAGAGGGTATTCGCGCCTTGGCTGTGGACAAAGACCACCAGCCGCGCTGGAATCCTCGCATCCTTTGGCGCATTTGACCAAGCATTGAGACAAAGTCTGATTTACACTTCCCAGCATGACGACCCATTTAGAAGCTGCCGTAGCCAACACCCAACGTGACAATGACTATTTCACGTCCACTATTGTGGGTTTGCCTTCTGAAGTTGTTATGGGGCGGGCTTATACCAAGCGCAAGCTAAGCCACCACCCAACCATCGCTATTGACGCCGTCACTGCTGCGGTCTGGCATTCTGATGCAGCGCATGAACTCCTCAAAAAACGCATCAAAGCATCGCCCAAAACAATGGGTTTGCCTTTTCCAGCGGGTAACTTTGCGCGTAGACGCTCAGAGAAATCTAGTTTCTTGGTATTTTTATTGGGTTTTTCGCTCTGTGCGGCGCTGTGCTATGCCTATATAAATCTACCGTGGTTGCAACAATTACTCATTTTTTAACATGACTGACTCTTTACAATCGCCCGCGCCGCAGCAAGACAATTTGGTCATAGACCCGCTGGGCATGAATATTGTTAACCGTATCGCACCCGATTCCACCATGCAGGGTGATGTGTCGTTTTCAGGTGGGTTGATGGTGCAAGGTAATCTGGCTGGTGCTGGGTTGGTTATGGGGCGCTTAGTGGTTTGGCATGGCGCACAGGTGCAAGGGCATTTTCGGGTGATGGGTGACTTGTATGTTTTTGGACGCATCGGGGCCGTCGATGCTGATGCCAACAACACCGTTATCGAATGCATGGGCACAGCCTATATTGCCAGTACAGCGGCAACGACGGGTACTATCACCGCGCAAAGACTGCGCTTGTACGAGGGCGCCGATTTGCAAGGCCCCTTTAAAACCATCAAAAACATACAATCGCTGCCAGAATTAGACCAAAGCACTTGAATCTAGCTATCATTCAATCTATTCACAAGTAATACGGTATTTTTAGAGATACAAAGCATGATCAATTATCCAAATAACCACCAAAATGACCAACCTGGCATGACAGCGCTGGGTCAAGCTATGCCTGACGTATTAAAAACACCGGTTTTGACCCAAGTTGAAACACTGGTTGTGGATGAGGCAGAAGCCAGCTCAGTCGCAGGTGATGTGGTCAAAATCGGCAAACTTTGCATGATTGAGCAAGGTATCACTTTCACAGGTAATGCAGCGCTGCAGGGCACATGTACCATTGCGGGGCAAATTGTGGGCAACTTGAAAGAGCAGACGGGCGCAACGTCTCAAATCGTGATTACGGAAAGCGGCTCTGTCAAAGGCGATATTTTTTCGCACAAAGTCTCTGTCATGGGCACGTGCAATGGCACGATTGATGCCAGTGGCGGTAGTGTTGATTTACATGCTAAATCGGTCGTCAACGGACATATTCGTTATGGACAGCTGCAAGTCAATGGCGCAGATTTGAACGCGACGCTTGAGCGCGTTGCGAAAGTCGCTTCTTAAAAAAGTAACGTTGCATCAAATTAAACGTTCATAAATAGTGATTACGAGTGAAGAGTTGAGGGTGGCTGCGCTTGCCGCATCTGCCAAGCGTGGCAAATGGGTGGCTAGGCGTCGCGTTTTTCGTCGTTGGCTGGGTTGGCTGGCTTGGAGTATCGTGCTGCCAGTGATCGGTTTACTGTCGCTCATCGCCGTGCTGGCTGGCTTGGCATTTTGGCAATATATGGGGCACGATGCGGCCTACACAGCGGCTCAAAAATGGGTTCAGCAAGAGTTTGGCAACTTCGGTGCAAGTTCGTTGGCCGTCAATGCACCCCACGCCAACCATGCCAATAGTCCAGCATCTTCCAACGCCAGCATGATCAATTTAACCGATGAAGCCACTCCTGATTTGCAAATTGACCGCCATTTGACCATTAAAAATGCGCCTGCAAACTAATACTCATCCAAGCATTCAAAGCCACATAAACCTAAAATAAACCCAAAGGATCTAACCATGAGCACAGACAACAGCACACCTCGCCTCGTACCCGCCGACCGCCTCAAAGCCATCAGCAGCTTGATAGGCGAGGGAGCGGTGTTTGACGGTAGCTTTCAAAGCAGCAAAGATTTGGGCATCAAAGTCGATGGAAAGCTGATTGGCAACATCGTTTTTGAACAAGGTGGCGCTGTGCACATTGGCGCGACTGGTGTGGTGGAAAACACCTCGATTGAGGCAGATTACGTTTTCATCGAAGGCAAAGTCAAAGGCAGCATCGTTGCGCGTAAATCGCTTGAAATCACCGGTTCCGCAACCGTGATTGGCGACGCTTCTTACGACGCTTTGGTCGATATCCACCCACGCGCACGTATTCGTGGCAAGCTGGAATACCGTGGTGATGTGGATGCGGCTAACTGATTTTTAGATACTAAATACGCCTTTATCCGGCGTATTTGCTGCCTCAACAGCTATTAAAATTATAGCATTTGAATTACTTGTTCCGCGTCTTCATCGCCCGCTCAACCTCGCGTTTACCTTCGCGGTCTTTGATGGTGTCGCGCTTGTCGTGCTCAGCTTTGCCTTTGGCGAGTGCAATTTCACACTTCACTTTGCCACCTTTCCAGTGCAAGTTTAGAGGCACGAGGGTGTAACCTTTTTGCTCGGCTTTAACGATGAGTTTGTCGATTTGCTCACGGTGCAGCAGCAGCTTTTTGGTGCGCACATTGTCTGGGTTGACGTGGGTGGACGCGGTGTGCATCGGGTTGATCTGACAGCCAATTAAGAAGAGTTCGCTGTTACGAATCACCACATAACCATCCGTCAACTGCACTTTGCCTTCGCGCAACGATTTGACTTCCCAGCCTTCCAGCACCATGCCGCATTCAAAACGGTCTTCAAAAAAGTAGTTGTAAGCGGCTTTTTTGTTGTCGGCAATGCGGGTTTGGACTGGTTTGGCGTCTTTGGCCTTGCCGGCTTGCGGTTTTGGCTTGGTCGGCGGGGAAACGGGGGAAGATGCTTTGGCCATTTCTGCTTGTGCTACTTAAATACTTGCGATAATCAGGTGATATAAATTGAGCGAATTTGCAATAAATTCAAAACCCATTTTCCATGAAATCCGTCCATAAGTCCGTCCTCATCTGGTACAGCGCTGAAGAAATGTTCAATTTAGTCACCGATGTGGATAAATATGACCAGTTTCTGCCCTGGTGCGACCACGCAGCGGTTATCACCGTCACACCCGAAGGCATGCAAGCAGAGGTTGGCATTGCCATGGCTGGCGTCAAACAGACGTTCACCACGCAAAATACGCACATCATCAATGACTCGGGCAGGCAAATCGCGATGAAGTTGATGAATGGCCCTTTTTCAAACCTAGAAGGCTCTTGGACATTCACCCCCGTGGGCGATGCCGCTCAGCGCGCCTGCAAAACGGAGCTAAACCTCAATTACGGTTTTGACAACGCGGTATTAGCCGCTTTGGTAGGCCCTGTTTTCGACAAAATCGCCGCCAGTTTGGTCGATGCGTTTGTGAAGCGGGCGGATCAAGTTTATGGGTAAACCAGCAGAAAAAATGACAATCTCAGTCACTTTGGCGTATTCACCCGCGCCGCGCGAGGTAATCGAAAAAGAGCTGGTTTTGCCGGCTCATAGCCAGGTGCAGGACGCTCTAAAGCTGGCTAACTTGGCAGATTTCACGACAAATGAGAATTACACGCTTGGCATTTGGGGCAAAAAGACAACTTTGAGCCATGTTCTGCAAAACTTGGATCGCCTTGAGTTGTATCGACCTCTCAAAGTTGATCCCAAAGTCGCACGACGAGAGCGCTTTCAAAAACAGGGAGCGAGGACGACGGGTCTATTCGCAAAGACGCGTGCTGGTGGCAAAGCCGGGTATTGAATTCAGCTACCCCGTCGCTTCGCGCCACCCCTTCTGAAGAAGGGGAACGAGTACCAAAGGCGGAAAATTCCCCTTCATTTGAAGGGGTGGCGCGTAGCGACGGGGTAGCTCTTTTGCTATAATTTTAATAGCTGCTCTGGCAGTAAATACGTTGGCTATAGGTGTTCTTGATCTAAAAAAATGGTTTTAAACGAAGTCTATTTGCAATCTGAGGCAATGATACCTTCAAGTCGCTTTGCCTCAACCATGCGGGCGGCTTCATCCATGATGATTCGCTCACCTTTTGCATTAGCAGTGGCAACTGGTCGGCCAGTTTCGAACTGACTTTTGGCAGATTTGGCGCGTTTGCAGTTGTCAGCTTTGGCTGCATCAACCTTTTCTTGTTCAGCTTTTTTCTTGACGGCTGCTTCGTCTTCAAGTTTCTTCTTAGCGGCTTCTAAGTCTTTGTCTTTGCTCGTTTCTGGCTTGGCTGCTGTGGCTGGTGCTTTAGGTGCAGTGGCAGATTTGGCTTCATCAGAACCTGCCTCTAAACTGGGTTTTTCACTTACAGCCGTGCTTTGTGGCGCTGTTGCCTTGCCAGGCTGTTGTAAAACGCGTTTTGCTGGAATATTGGCTGGCGGCGGTTGGTCACTGAAGACTTTACGTCCCGAGGCATCCAACCACATATATTGCGCTGTGGCAGACGCAGTGAAAACTAGGCCAAAAATGGCGACTAAATGCGGCAAGGTAAATCGTAAGAAATTCATAGTTCTAAGTTTAGCCTGAACTTGCCGTTTTTGCGAGTCACACACGACTGCTGATACCTGCTTACAACGAAATAGGGGAGAACCCTTGTACAATACATGGCTTTGGAGCTTTCCAGATGCGTCTTTTAGGCAAAGCGCTGACCTTCGACGATGTGTTGTTGGTACCAGCTTACTCTCAGGTCCTGCCCAAGGACGTCACTCTCGCCACCCAGTTCTCCCGCAATATCCGGCTTAATCTGCCGCTGGTTTCAGCCGCGATGGACACCGTCACTGAAGCCCGTTTGGCCATCGCCATCGCGCAAGAGGGTGGTATCGGCATCGTTCACAAAAACTTAACCGCCCAAGAGCAGGCCGCGCAGGTCTCCAAAGTCAAACGCTACGAATCCGGCGTTCTGCGCGACCCCGTTGTCATCACTCCCACACATACCGTGCGCCAAGTGCTTGATTTGTCTGATCAATTGGGTATTTCAGGCTTTCCGGTCTGCGACGGCGGCAAGGTCGTCGGCATCGTCACCAGCCGCGATTTACGCTTTGAAACCCGTTACGACGTGCCAGTTAGCCAAATCATGACGCCGCGAGAAAAGCTTGTTACCGTGCAAGAGTCAGACAGCACCACGCCCGCCGAAGCCCGCGCTTTGCTCAACAAACACAAGTTAGAGCGTCTGTTGGTGGTTAACAAGGCATTCGAGCTCAAAGGCATCATCACCGTCAAAGACATCACCAAACAAACCAGCTTTCCCAACGCCGCGCGTGATGCGCATGGCCGCTTGCGTGTAGGCGCAGCAGTTGGCGTGGGCGGCGGCACAGAAGAGCGTGTCGAAGCCCTCGTCAAAGCGGGTGTTGACGCTATCGTTGTCGACACAGCCCACGGTCACAGCCACGGCGTGATTGAACGCGTGCGCTGGGTCAAGCAAAATTACCCGCACATCGACGTCATCGGCGGCAACATCGCCACTGGCGCGGCGGCCTTGGCCTTGGTTGAAGCCGGCGCAGACGCCGTCAAGGTCGGCATCGGCCCAGGCAGCATCTGCACTACCCGCATCGTCGCAGGCGTGGGTGTGCCGCAAATCATGGCGATTGACAGTGTGGCTACGGCACTCAAGGGTACAGGCGTCCCGTTGATTGGTGACGGTGGCATTCGTTACTCTGGCGATATCGCCAAAGCGCTGGCTGCCGGAGCATCCACCGTGATGATGGGCGGCATGTTTGCAGGAACTGAAGAAGCGCCAGGCGAAATCGTCCTATTCCAAGGCCGCAGCTACAAAAGCTACCGTGGCATGGGCAGCATTGGCGCGATGCAGCAGGGCAGTGCGGATCGGTATTTCCAAGAATCAACGACTGGCAACCCGAACGCCGACAAACTCGTCCCCGAAGGCATCGAAGGCCGCGTCCCCTACAAAGGTTCCATGGTCAGCATCATCTACCAAATGGCTGGCGGCATCCGCGCCAGCATGGGTTACTGCGGCTGCGGGACGATAGCTGACATGCAAGCCAAGGCAGAATTTGTAGAAATTACCTCAGCAGGCATTCGCGAAAGCCATGTGCATGATGTGCAGATTACGAAGGAAGCGCCGAATTATCGGTCGGAATAATATGACAAAAAAAACAGATGCTGAAAGATTACTTGAGTATTTAAAATTGCGTGAAGACTCTGGCGATACAACTACTAAAACACGTGTTAGACGTGATTTTAATTGGATTGATGGCAAACTCGAAACTGTACTTGCACAGGCCGTCAAGGAAATACGAACAGAAACATGGGGATAT
>JBEGUP010000098.1:0-6481 GCA_041178825.1 Pseudomonadota bacterium
TACAGTGACACCAGCAATCAATGTGCGTAACTGAGAGGCAATTTGCGACACGCCAAGACCTAGGTCTGAAGCTGCCTCGCGTTTCACCTCAATACTTACTGTTGGTTTGTTGGGTTTCACACTTGAATCCAAATCAACCAAGCCAGGCACGTTTTGCACTTTGCTCAAAACCAGTTGCGCTAGACGCTCAAGTTCTTTTAAATCTGGACCTTGGAGCGAAAATTCAACCTGTTTGTTGCCACCCACAGCATCTAGCAAGCCGGCGTGCGTAACGGTGATGCCTGGGACTTGTTTCAAGCGCTCGCGCAGCACGTTTGAGAGTTGGTCTGCATTGCGGCTACGGTCTTTGCGGTCAACAAGGCGAACATACACGTTCGCGTAAATTTTGCCAGCTGCGTTGCCTGTGTTCACCGTTGCCAGCGTATATTTAACCTCTGGGAACTCCCGCATAATCGCTTCGACTTGCTTGGCTTTTGCCTCAGTGACTTCCAAAGACGAACCAACGGGCGTGTAAAAGCTCACAGATGTTTCCGAAAAATCAGCCTTAGGGACAAACTCAGTCCCTAATAGCGGCACCATGAAGATACTGCCAACAAAAACAGCAATCGCCATGCCAACGGTGACCAGTTTGTGCTTTAGCGACCAGCGCAAAATGCCTTGGTAGCCGTTTGACATTGACTCAGTTGCCGAATCAAACAAGCCGGTGACGCGGCCAATAGTTTTGTCATACAACGTGACTGGAGGCCCTTTTCTGCCATGCTCCTCGATGCTGGGATCATGCCAAATACTTGACAGCATCGGGTCAAGCGTGAAACTCACAAACATAGACAGCAGCACTGCAGCAACAATGGTGATGCCAAACTCATGGAAAAATTTACCCACAATGCCGCCCATAAAACCGATGGGTAGAAACACCGCCACAATTGACAGTGTGGTTGCCAGTACTGCTAAGCCGATTTCTTTGGTGCCATCCATAGACGCGTCGTAAGCTGATTTACCCATTTGCACATGGCGTACAATGTTTTCACGCACGACAATGGCATCGTCAATCAGCAAACCCACACACAAGCTCAGCGCCATCAGAGTGATGTTGTTGATGGTGAAGCCAAACAAATTCATGAACAAAAACGTGCCGATAATGGAAATTGGTAGTGTTAAGCCCGTGATGATGGTGGAGCGCCATGAGTTTAAAAACAAAAAAACAATCAAAATCGTCAGTGCCGCACCTTCAAAAAGGGTTTGCCTAACATTATTAACCGCAACGCGAATCGGGCGTGAGCTGTCATTAATTTGTTCTAATTTCACGCCTGGCGGTAGTGTTTTGCTGATTTCTTCAATCGTCTTTTTCAAACCATCAACTACCGCAATCGTGTTGTCGTCTTGTGATTTTTGCACCTGCAACATCAGCGTACGTTGGCCGTTGTAAAGCGCCAAACTGTCGATTTCTTGTGCGCCGTCGACGACACGCGCCACTTGGTCAACGCGGATGGCGCTGCCATTCTTGCGACCAACGATAATTTTGTTGAAATCTTCTGCGCGTTTCATGCGTGCTTCAATTTGCACGACGCGTTCTTGCGATAAAGAGCGAATCGCTCCCGCTGGTAAATCCTGGTTTTCCGTCCGTATCGCGTTTGCAACTTGCTCCGGCGTGATGCCAAGCGCATCTAAGCTTTGTGGGTTTAAGTAAATGTTGATTTCGCGTTTGGTTCCACCAACAAGCGTGACAGAGCCGACACCACGAACGTTTTCTAAGCGTTTTTTCAAGGTTTGATCGGTCCAGTTTGTCAGCTCAACTGCTGTGAGCGGCTTCGCACCAGCTTTGTCGTCAGGTAAAACAGCGAGCGACCATATCGAGCGGCTAGAAGGGTCAAAACGCAGCACTCTTGGCTCTTTAACCTCTGTTCGGAAACTCGGTCGAATCGCAGCCATTTTTTCGCGCACATCGTCGGCCGCTTTGCGTCCATTCACATGCAATTGAAATTCGATGATGACAACCGATTGACCTTCGTAGCTGCGCGACGTTAGCGCGCTGATGCCCGCAATCGAATTAACGCCTTCTTCGACTTTTTTAGTGACTTCACTTTCGATGATTTCAGGCGAGGCACCCGGGTATTCGGCAATAACCACAACAACAGGAAAATCGATATTTGGAAACTGATCAACTTGCAGCCGCTGGTATGAAAACAGGCCCAACACAACGATGGCCAGCATCGCCATGGTGGCAAATACTGGGTTTTTAAGACTAACTTGGGTAAACCACATGGTACTAAATCCTTGGGTTTATTTGGTTGCCGCTTGCGTGAACTTGGTCGCTGTGCCTTCGCGCAAAGCCCCCAAAGAGCCTACCAGCACTTGTGCGTTTTCGGCGAGGCCTTTGACGGCCACAACCGTTTCGCTGCGACTACCGGTTGTTGCTGTGTTAGCCACTTCACCGCGCTGCGACAGTTCTACGGCGATGTGTTTGATAACGTTGCCTTCAATCACTTGCACATAAGGCGTTGGTTTGTCGTTACGCACTGCGCTGAGTGGCACTGTCAAAGCTGATACTTTGGCTGTTCCCAAACTGCCCTGTGCAAAAAGTCCTTGGCGCAGGTTGGCTGCATTTGAAATACTGAAATAAACCAGCACATTGCGGCTGCCAGCTTGCGTGTTGGGGTTGATGCGCACCAGTTGGCTGCTCACAGGTGCTGCACTGCCTTCAATCGTCAACATCGCCGTTTGCCCCACTTTCACGCTTAAGGCATCAGCCGCGCTGATATTGGCTTCTAGTTCCATGCGGCTGGTGTCAATCACCTCAACCACGCGGGTGTCAACGCCTACGCGCTCCCCAGGCTGTGCCAATCGCTGCGATACAGTGCCAGAAATGGGTGACCGCAGCACCGTATCCAACATCGTTTTCTTAGCGATATCTACATTGGACAACGCCGCACGGTGCGTGGCTTGCGCAGAGTTCAGTGTCGCTAAAGACGTATCTAACGCTGTTTTGGAGATAAAGCCTTGCTCAACCAAGGCTTTGTTGTTGTCAAACTGGCGCTGTGCGATGGCGATTTGCGCTTTGGCTGCATCGGCTTGGTCTTGCGCCTGTTGTTGGCGGGCGGCGTACTCAGTCACGTCAATGCGAGCAATGACTTGGCCGGCTTTGACGCTATCGCCTTCACGCACCGTCAAACCTTGCAACTCTCCAGCTGCGCGGGCTTTGATGAAAGCTGAATTTGCCGCCTTCAAGCTGCCAGAAATAGGCAAACCTACCGACAACTCTTTGACCTGCGCCCTCACCACATCCGTCGCTGCCAGCTCGACGACAGACTGTGCTTTTGCGTTTGCAGCCGTGGCTGCAGCGACCGTTTCTTGTTGCGTTTTTCTGGCTTGTAAAGCACGCATCACGCTCACGCCAACGGCGGCTACAACCATAAAAGCTATCACCCATTTGGTCCATTTGATCCAGCGTTTCATGGTCGAGTCGTCCTTAGATTGAGTGTGAGTTTGAATTTGAGAGAGGCGGTGAATGCGCCAAAATGCCATTCACGATGATGTCTGCTTGGCTGTCAAGGTAGCTCTTGGGATCTAGCGGCGCATCCATGCTGCACGTGCCCCATGAGTGCTTCCACATAGTCAGAAACATCACGGGCGCTATCACGCTATACACAGCGTAATCCATGTTGAGAGTCCGAAACTCGCCTCTATCCACGCCGCGCTGCAAAATTGCCTGAATCAGCTGCCGCCCTGGTTTCACCACGTTTTCTTGATAAAAGTTAGCCAATGTCGGAAAGTTACTTGCTTCAGACATCACCAACTTGCTGATGCCCGATGCCTTGGTGTTGCCCACGCGCTCCCACCAAGCAAACATTGCAAATCTCAGCATATCGGTTGTAGGGCCTTCGAAGCTTTCTATTTCAGCCATGCCTTGGTTGATTTGGTTGCCTATGTTTTCTCGCACCACCGCTTCAAACAAATCTTCTTTGCTTTTGAAATACAAAAACAGCGTACCTTTAGACACACCCGCTTTGGCGGCAACTTCCTCCACGCGCGTTGCTGCAAAGCCTTTGGCGACAAACAAATCCAATGCAGCATCTAATAATTCGCCCGGTCGCGCCTCTTTGCGCCGCGCATGCTTGGTGCGGGCGCTGTCTGTGGGGCAAACGGTACTGCAAATGATGTCTTTGATGGACATGGCGTTGTATGAAAATCGAAGAGTTAGCTTTTTGCTAATTTAATGACCAACTGGTTATTAGCGTAGTTTAAACGATATTGTTCTGTTAACAGTATTACTCAGCTATTCTTCACCCTCTGTACGCGCGGGGATATCTATGTTTGGCAAAGATTGTGTAAAGTAGCCCTATGGAAAACACAAACAAATCGATTTTGGAAGCTATCACCGAAACTATCACCTTAGGCGGCGGCTGCTTTTGGTGCTTAGACGCCGTTTATGTTCGCGTGCGCGGTGTCTTGGCTGTAGACAGCGGCTACAGCAATGGCCATGTGCTAAACCCAACTTACCAAGACGTGTGCGGTGGTGACACGGGGCACAACGAAGTGGTGCAACTGACTTTTGACCCAGCAAACATCACCTTGACCGAGATTTTGGAGATTTTCTTCCTTGTGCATGACTCGACGACGCTGAACGCCCAAGGCAACGACGTAGGCACGCAATACCGCAGCGGCATTTACTTCACTACGCCCGAACAAGAAAAAACCGCCAAAGCATTCATCGCCCAGCTAACTGCCGACAAAGTTTTCAGCCGCCCCATCGTCACCGAGGTGCTGCCGTTGCAAAACTACTCAAAAGCCGAAGACTACCACCAAGATTTTTTCGCCAAAAACCCAAATCAAGGCTATTGCGTCGCCGTGGCAGGGCCCAAAGTGGCGAAATTGCGCAAAACCTTTGCGGATCGCGTTAAATCATAAATCGTTTTAGTTCATCATAAATTAATTTTTTGCTATTATTTTAATAGCTGTTTAGGCAGTAAATACGCCGGCTACATGCCAATTTAAGGCCAAATATAAGGCAATTCCATGCCTAAAATCGTACTTTTTAACAAACCTTTCAATGTTTTGACTCAGTTCCGCCCAGATGCGGACCGGCCAGACCGTCAAACCCTGGCGAATTACATCTACGACGCCAGTTTGCGTGTCGCTGGACGGTTGGACCTGGATTCTGAAGGTCTGCTGTTGCTCACAGACGATGGTGTTTTGAACTCGAGTATCACCGAGCCGAAAGAAAAACAATTCAAAACCTATTGGACGCAGGTGGATGGCATCGCCACTGAGGCGCAATTGGTTGCGCTGCAAAACGGCGTGGTGTTGAATGATGGTTTGACGCTGCCCGCGCAGGTCAAATCCATACCCGAACCAGCCGTTTGGCCCAGAACCCCACCTGTGCGCTACCGCGCTAACTTGCCGACTTCATGGTTAGAAATTCAAATTTGCGAAGGGCGCAACCGTCAAGTCCGACGCATGACATCGGCTGTCGGGCTGCCCACGCTGCGGTTGATTCGGGTACAAATTGGGTCGTACAAACTGGGCAATTTGCAACCAGGTGAAAGCCAGCTTAAAGTGGCTTAAAACCGTGCTAATCCCGTGCTAACCCCATGCTTACCCTAATAAGTTTTAGAGCAACTGTGCCTCTTATTGGTGCGAATCTCGCTTAAACTGGAAGTTTTGTCGTTAAGCAAAATAAGCTAATAATTTTTTGCCCTTTCTCTTTCTTTTTTCTTTTAAATCTAAGGATATTTTCATGAACGGTATTTCCATTTCCCGTCGTTTTGCATTGATGGCCGTCGCCTCTGCCGCCATGTTGTCCGCTTGCAGCAAGCAAGAGCCAGCGCCTGCTGCGCCAGCCGCCGCACCAGCTGCTGCCGCGCCAGCAGCACCTGCACCAGCCAAGGTGTATGTGGTTGGCACAGACGCTGCTTACGCACCCTTTGAATCTGTCGCTCCTGGTGGCGCGATTGAAGGCTTTGACGTCGATGTGGTCAAAGCCGTTGCTGCTAAAGCGGGCATCGAGGTGAAATTTGTCAACACACCGTGGGAAGGCATTTTCAAAACGCTTGACACGGGTGAGCGCGACATGGTGGTTTCCGCCGTCACCATCACCGACGAACGCAAGCAAACCATGGACTTCTCTGAGCCGTATTTCAACGCCAACCAGTTGATCGCTGTGAAAGACAACTCAAAAGTCGCCAAATTTGATGATTTGAAAAAGCTCAAAGTCGGCGTACAAACCGGTACAACGGGTGACGAAGTGGTACAAAAACTGTTGGGTAAAACCAGCACCAGTATCAAGCGTTTTGAATCCACTCCATTAGCTTTGAAAGAGCTAGAAGCTGGCGGCGTAGGCGCTGTGGTGGCGGACAACGGCGTCGTGCAACACTACATCCAAAATAACCCAGCGGCTAAGTTCAAAAGCGTGAGCGATGCGTCTTTTGTCCCTGAGCAGTACGGCATTGCCATGAAAAAGGGCAACACCGAATTGGCTAAAAAA
>JBEGUP010000099.1:0-6455 GCA_041178825.1 Pseudomonadota bacterium
CTTCTAGCTTTAAGTCTTCCAAGCGTTCAATATAGCCTTGTATGAATTGGACGTTATCAAAGCCAAAGACTTCTGCGTGGTGTGTTCGATATTTTTCGGCAATAGCGAGCTGCTCGTCCGTCATGTCAACACCTACCACAGAACCAGTTGGCCCCACGAGTTGCGCCAAGGCATAAACATCTCGGCCAGAGCCACAACCCAAATCAAGCACCCGGCAACCTTGCAGCAAAGGCGGGCAAACAAGTCCGCAGCCATAGTAACGCGACAATACGTCGGGGTGAATTTTGCTAAGTAAGGGTTTCAGCCATTCTGGAATAGTGCTGATGTCACAGCAGGCACTGGTTTTTAGATCGTTAGTGTTTTGAAGCTGGCGGCCGTAGTAGTCTTTAACAATATCGTACATGGTGTGTTTTTTAAAGAAAATAAGTCGAGAAGGTCTGTTAAGCTAAAGTTGAATCTAAATTTATTTCATGACCAGCAGCATAGCCCCACTCAACAGGAAGTTGGGCAAGATCAAGGGGCTCGTCAATGTCATGCAGGGTTTGTAGTAATTTGACATCACAATCAATTTGTACCATTCTGTGCAAAGTTTCCAGTGCCACTGTGCGCGTGCTCCATGGCATATTTTCGAACAGTTGCTTGTCGAAACGTTTCAGAGCCAGTAGTGCATAGCCACCATCGTGGGTCGGCAACAGCGAGGCATCGTAATCTTGTAACGCCCGTGTTGCCTCATGCAATGTAAACACATCAATGGCTGGGCAATCAGTGCCTATAAGTAAGATGGCTTCACCACCACGAGTTGTGCGAGCCGCTGCACGAGCCATGCGCTCACCCAAGTCGCCGTCACCTTGAGCGCTCCAAGTGATGTTGCTTGGCAAATCCAAGTTTTGCCAAGCTGGATCAGTCGGATCAGGCGTGGCGCAGATTTCAACGATACCTAGTTGTGCTGCCAATACGGTGCGCACGGTATGCAGCAGCATTTTCTTAGCTAGCTCTGCTGCACCTTCTGCTCCCAAAGCCGGTATCAACCGCGTTTTAGCAAACCCCGCAACTGGCGCTTTGGCCATGATCACAATACGAACAGGCATCATGCGTACAACTCCGCTAATTGTTTCGGGTTTTGGCCCCGCCAATAAGCCCAGCGCAAGCGCCACATTAAAAAAATGGTTTTCCACACCCCACGCGTTTCCCAGCGTCTGCCAGATGTGACCACGGGTGAAGAAATACAAGCTGGACGCGATAGCTGGCGCAAGCGGCGCGAGGCTTCAATATCTTCCATCAACGCCTGCTCAGGGAAGCTGCCAATAGCTTGGAAAGCAGCACGCGTCATAAACATCGCTTGGTCACCCGTTGCGATACCCGTCAGACGCGAACGCCAATTCATCATGCGCGAAACAACTCGTAGCATCCAAGGTTTGCCCTCAATACGCACATCAAACCGCCCCCAGCATACATTTTCAACCAAGTTTGATTGAATCTGTTCCAGTGCATTTACAGGCAATTGCGTATCTGCATGCAAAAACAGCAAGACATCGCCAGTGGTTTTGATTGCTCCAGCGTTCATTTGCCAAGCTCGCCCTTTGGCTGAATTGACAATTCGTAAGCCTGCATTTTGAATCAAAGCTGCCGTGTTGTCTGTGCTGCCGCCATCTACAAAAACAAGCTCAAAATCTTGGCTTGCTGTTTCGTTCAAGGCAGCCACGTGCGCAATGAGGCGAGGCAACGTCAGCGCTTCGTTGAACACAGGGACAACAATGGCAATCTTCATTGCTCTCAACTATGCAGGGTATAAAGCAGGCTTATCATGCTGGTAAGGCACCTGCACAGCTACTACCTTGCCCAGCAGTGCAGCCATAGCAATGGTCTGCCACGCGAATAGCTTTTCCCTGAAGGTCGGTGTTTAACAAGTCTCGCAAGTGCGGACGGTTGATCGTGGTGGCTTCAGCGTTGAACTCGGTAGGAATAGCCAGCTCAAGCTGCTGGTTAAAGTCGCAGTCGTACAAATAGCCTTGCCAATCCACACTCACCGTGCTGCGACACATCACATGCTCTAAGTTTTCAGCCAAAAAGTTGTCGCGCAGCAATTGCATATACGGCGCAAAGGTCTTCTTGGAAATCAGCATCGACCCAAACCGTTTGATAGGCATGTTGGTCAAAGCAAACAATTCGTTGAACACAATGCCAAAGTGCTTTAAAAGCTCGCGCTTGTAGTCTGCTTGCAAGTTGCTTTGGTTGGGCGGCAGGCTAGGGCCTTGTGGGTTGTAGACCAAATTCAAGATCAAACCCGTACCCGGTTGGCCATAGCCCAAGGCGTTGAGCTTTTGCAGCCCTGCAATGCTCAGGTCAAACACGCCCTTGCCGCGCTGTTTGTCCACATTTTCTAAGGAGTAGCAGGGCATTGAAGCAACGATTTCCACTTCTTGAGTTGCTAAAAATTTTGCCAAATCTTCTTGCCCAGGCTCAAACAAAATCGTCAAATTACAGCGATCAATCACCCGCACACCTTGTGCCCGCGCCTCGGCCACAATGCGTTTGAAGCCTTGGTGCATTTCAGGGGCGCCGCCGGTTAAGTCCAGCGTTTCAATGTTGCGTGTTTTGAGCACTTGGCTGATCATCTCAATCAACCCGTCATCCATCATCTCGGTACGGTGCGGCCCTGCGTCCACATGGCAATGCACGCATGACTGGTTACACAAATAGCCTAAGTTGACCTGAAGTGTGCTCAGACGTTTGCGTGATAGTGCTGGAAAGTTGGTCGCTTGAAGCAGCGGCATCGTATCGTGCATGGTTGTCCTATCTGTGTGCTAAATGTGCGGTTTATTTTTATGTGGCTTTGAACTTAGTCGCGCTTCTGGTAACTATATTACAGTGTTGGTAATAAAAGTTAATCATCAAATTTAGTAAAAATCGTATTTAAAAGCTTAATAAGACAGGTTCATCATGCAAAAAACTTTGGTAGGCATCATTGGTGGCAGTGGTTTGTACAACATGGAAGCTTTGCAAGACGCAAACGAACACCATATTGACACCCCTTTTGGTAAACCGTCAGACGTTGTCGTCACAGGCAACATAGATGGCGTAGGCGTCGCTTTCATCGCAAGGCACGGACGTGGTCACCGCTTGATTCCTTCAGAAGTGCCTTATCGCGCCAACGTTTATGCCCTCAAACAACTGGGCGCAAAGTATCTGATCTCTTTGTCCGCCGTTGGTTCCCTAAGCGGCGAGATGAAACCGCTGGATATGGTTTTGCCCGACCAGTTTATCGACCTCACCAAGCGCCGTGACAGCACGTTTTTTGGTAATGGTGCAGTAGCGCATACCTCGCTGGCAGAGCCGGTTTGCCCCAACTTGGCCAATGTGTTGGCCAGAGCCGTTACTCAAACGCACGCGGATGTCAACATGGGCGCAAACTTTGCCCTGCATCGCGGTGGCGCGTATGTGTGCATTGAAGGCCCGCAGTTTTCCACCATGGCCGAATCGCACTGGTACCGCAGCATGGGCGCCAAAGTGATTGGTATGACTAACATGCCCGAAGCCAAGCTCGCCAAAGAAGCGCAAATGGCCTACGCCAGCTTGGCAATGGTGACTGATTTTGACTGCTGGCACCCGCGCGAAGCGCATGTCACAGCCAATACTGCCATTGCTAATTTGATGAAAAACGCGGGCTATGCTCAGCTGATAGCCGCTGCCGCAGTACGTACGCTGGGAGCTGAAAAGCCGGTGTCTGCAGCACACACCGCGCTAGCCACCTCGTTGGTGACGCAACCTGCCGACATGACGCCAGAAGTGCTGGCGCGGCTGCAGGTGCTTTGGACGGATTGAATTTGCTGACTAAAAGGTAAACGGCACTTATTGAAATAGCTGCCTTTCATTAGTTTATTTAGCTGCTGCCAGCATCTTCTCAACCTGCGCCGCGTCAATCGCACCTGGCACGCGCGTGCCGTCTACAAAAAACATGGTCGGTGTGCCGGTGATTTTGTACTTCTTGCCAAATTCCACATTGCGCGCCACGGCTGCCGTGTCGCAAGTGGCAGGCACAACCGCTTGGTCACGCACCATGTAGTCTTGCCACGCTTTGGCTTTGTCTTTGGCGCACCACAAGTTGTTTGATTTTGCTGTTGAGTCCGGTCCTAAGATGGGGTACAAAAACATGTAAAAAGTCGCATTGTCTACTTTTTGCATCTCCCGCTCATAGCGCTTGCAGTAGCCGCAGTTCGGGTCTTCAAACACCGCAATCTTGCGTTTGCCGTTACCACGCACGATGGTGAAGGCGTCTTTCAACGGCAGCTTGTCAAAATCAATCGCACTTAATTTATTGGTTCTGATTTCAGTCAAATTGCTGCGCGCTTTGGTGTCAAACACGCTGCCTTGAATCAAAAAATTGCCTTCTGCATCGGTGTAAAAAATCTCAGTGCCGTTGACCCGCACTTCAAACAAGCCGTCCATAGGCGTTTTGCTGATTTCATCAATCGCAGGCAAATTGGGTAAACGCTCTTTGAGATTCTTGCTGATAACGGCATCTTGTGGTGTGGCCGCAAATGCGCTGACGCCTAGCAGCAAGCCTGCAAGCAATTGAACCGAAAATTTTTTAAATGCCAACATGTATGAATCCCAACTATAAAAACTAAAAACTAAATTACAAACCCATGGCTCTTTTTGTGACCCACTGCTTCACGCCACCACTGCGCTCAAACCCCTGCATGCCCCAATTGCGCAGCGCTTGCAGGGGCGATTCGCTCCTCGCAAACAACTGCTGCAGTCCATCCGTCACCGTGCCCAGCGCCAGCGCGTCCAATTTGCGTGCCCGCTCATAACGCCGCAGCAGCTTCAAGTCGCCAACAGACCGCCAATATTCCTTGCCTTTCACCGCAGCCAGCACACTTGCCAGCTCCGCCACATCTGCCAGCCCCAGGTTCAACCCTTGGCCAGACAGCGGGTGCACCGTGTGCGCCGCATCCCCCGCCAGCGCCCAAGAGCCCAATTCAGGGTGTTTCCCAATCCACTTATCGGCCCGCGCCAGTTGCAGCGGCCAAACGGCGCGTTCGCTGTACAGCGTCATTTCTCCCAAAGCATGCTCACTGTGCGCAGCCACTTCTTTGGCAAATTCGTCAGCGTTCAACGCCATCAGCTCTTTAGCCCGCTCTTCAGCTACTGACCAAACCAGCGCCACAGAGTTCCCCGGATGCGTTTGATTTGGTTCAGAAAGCGGCAAAAATGCCAGTATTTCGTTACCTTTTTCGCCGTTTTTGAACCATTGCAGCGCTTGGCTGCCATGCGGCAACGTCCCAGTTAGCCGCGCCGCGATGGCATGTTGGTGGTAAGGCGTCACCTCAAACTCAACGCCCAGCTCTTCTCTGGTCACGCTGTTTTTGCCTTCGCAAATAATGGTTAATTCACGTCGAATTGCTGCGTTTGAATTTTGTAAGTGAGCACTCGCTACCTGCTCAACCACCGTAATCAGGGGTTGATACTTCACCGCCTGCAACAACTGCGCCTCCAAAGCCGGCACATCCACAATCCAAGCCAGTGCCTCAGATCCATGCTCCGCAGCACTAAAATTCACGCGCCCCGTCGTGTCGCCATGCACCTGCATGCCTAAAACCGGCGTGGCGTGGGCAGCGTCCGGCCATACGCGCAGTGATTCAAGCAGGTGTTTGGATGCAGCGTTCAGCGCATAGGCCCTTACGTCATGTTTTTCGTCGCTAGCAGATTCCGACTTAGCCGAACCAACCAAAGCCACCCGAAACCGCGCCTGAGCCAACAACAACGCCAACGTCCGCGCCACAATGCCCGAGCCTTGAATGCAAATGTCGTAGTGGGTACTCATGTAGGCATTGTAAAAGGTTACGGGAAACCTTTGAAATTTGTGATTTGCTATGAATTAAATAGCTGTTTAGGCAATAAATACGCCGGCTGCAATCAAAATAAGACCTAAAATCAGGGTGTATTTATCGTGTAAAATGGGTTATGACCTCCAAATACCCTACTCAATTCGACGTTCGCGCAAAAATCGCCCAACTTTTCATTTACCCCATCAAATCTTGCGGCGCTATTGAACTGAAAGAGGCGGTTTTGACGGATACGGGGCTGGATTTGGATAGAGCTTGGATGGTGGTGGATGAAAACGGCGTGTTTTTGACCCAGCGCGAAGAGCCGCGTATGGCGCTGATTCAGCCGACCTTGACCAGTTTTGACCTGATTGTCAAAGCACCCGGTATGTCTGCGCTCAAGCTGGCGATTGACGAAGTGGCTGAACCCGTCACGGTGACGGTGTGGGATGACACGGTCAAAGCTTTCGACATGGGCGACGAAGCGGCCTATTGGTTCAGCGACTTTTTGAACCAAACCGTGCGTTTGGTACGTTTCGACCCCGAGCAAAAGCGCCTGTCCAGCATGGAATGGACCAAGGGCATCGAAGCCAAAAACGGCTTTGACGACGGTTTTGCGGTGCTGGT
>JBEGUP010000100.1:0-7825 GCA_041178825.1 Pseudomonadota bacterium
CAGCGCTCCCAAAATTTTAGCTGCTGGTGAATCGTTCAACGGCGTCAAAGTCGTCTCCACCCAAGGCGACACCGCCGTGCTGATGGTAGGCGGCAAGCGCCTGAGCATGCGCGTTGGCGACGCGCCAGCCAGCGTGGGCGAGCAAGCGGGCAGCAAAAGCAGCGGAAGTAAAATCGTATTGCAAGTTGGCGATGGCGGTCACTTTTTAGCGCAAGGCAGCATCAACGGTAAATCGGTGCAGTTCATGGTAGACACGGGTGCAACCGCCGTGGCGATGGGTGCGGCAGAGGCGAAACGCTTAGGGCTAGACTACACCAGCGGCCGCCCCGTACGTATGAATACAGCCAACGGCCAAGCATTGGGCTATTTACTGACCCTGAATACCGTACGCATTGGCGACGTAGAGGTGCAAAACGTAGAAGCCATCGTCTCCCCGCAATCTATGCCTTTTGTGCTCTTGGGCAATAGTTTTTTGACCCGTTTTTCGATGCGACGGGATAGTGATCAGATGGTGTTAGAGCGGCGGTTTTAAGCAGCGAGTTTAGGTATTTTCCTAGAGCTTCTTCTGCCAAAACATCGCCCGCCCCATCTCAGGATCTAACTGATACCCAGCGAACCCATTGGCGATATACGCCGCTTGCGCGAGTTTATTGCCTTCTAAAACTTCTAAGGTTAGTTTGCAGCAACCCAAACGACTCGCAATTTCCTCAGCTTTTTTCAGAAGCAAACTGCTGATACCCTGTCCGCGAAACTCTGCCAAAACGACGACGTCGTGAATATTTAGCAGCGGCTTGCAAGCAAAGGTGGAGAAGCCTTCTATGCAGTTGATCAACCCCGCAGGTTTGCCGTCTACAAAGGCAATGGCTGCATGGCAGGTAGGGCGTTTGGCCATTTCATTCACTAAATTGGCTTGGGTAAAAGCAGACAAAGCTTCGCCGCCGCCCATGGGGTCTTTGGCGTATTCGTTCAGCAGGTAAACGATGGCATGGGCATGGGTTGGGTTGCTGAAATCAGCTATTTGAATGTCTGTCATGAATGTTAATTTAGATATTTTTGCTATTATTTTAATAGCTTCTTAGGCAGCAAAAACGCTGGCTTAAGTCATATTTAAGCCATCAAAACGATATTTTCAGCGTGTTTTAGCTTTTATCTTACCGTCAACAGCAGTCGCGGGCTTTTTATCGCCTAATTTGGGTTCATTGCCTTGTATCAATCGGGTGATATTGGCACCGTGGCGATACACCAAAAACATCGCCATGATACCTAGCATGAGGGTGATGTACTTGTCTGTCGCCCACAAAACGCGGTCGCCAAACAAGTAGGCAATGGGGGCGAAAGCGGCGGCTACCAGAGATGCCATGGACACCCAACGAAAAAAGTACACGATGATGGCAAAACTGGCGACGCACAGCAAACCCAGCGCCCAATGCACGCCAAACACCACGCCGAGCGCTGTAGCGACGCCTTTGCCACCTTTGCCACCTACAAATTTGAAGAACACGGGGTAGAGATGACCCAAAAATGCCGCGATGCCGACCATGGCCACTGTGCCGTCGCTCAAGCCGAAATCTTTGCCGAACCACTGCACCAAGGCGACGGGGATGTAACCTTTTAAGGCGTCTAGTACCAAGGTAAGAATGGCCGCAGATTTATTGCCTGAGCGCAACACATTGGTTGCACCTGGGTTTTTGCTGCCAAAAGTACGCGGGTCGTTGAGCCCCATCAGTTTGCTGACGATGACGGCAAAAGACAATGAACCTACCAAATACGCGGCGATGGCGGCTAGGATGGGGTAAAACGAGGCAAAGTTATCCAAAATTTGTTTCCTTTATTTTTATTTATTTATCCAAATGCTCAATCAACACCGTTCGGACTGAGCCTGTCGAAGTCTTCTTGCGTAACCCTTCGACAGGCTCAGGGGGAACGGATGAGTTCGTTTACTGCGCTGGATCGCGAATTTCCCAGCGAATTTTGTCAATCTCAGCCAACACTTCTTTGGACAACACCGTGCCGTACGCAGCCACACACTCGTCCAACTGCGCCACCGTGCGCACGCCAATGATGGTGCTGGCGATTTGCCATTTTGTATAGCAAAACGCCAAGGCCATTTGCGTGGGCGACATGCCGTTTGCAATCGCCAAAGCGTTATAGCGGCGGGCAGCAATGAGCGCCTCTGGGCGACCCCAGCGCTGTTTACGGGTGGATTCAAACATGGCCAAACGTGCGTCGGCTGGTGCGCCATCGCCAGACAAACCGCTCTTGTCAAACTTGCCTGTCAACAAACCAAACGCTAGTGGCGAATACGGAATTTGCGAGACGCCCAAGCGGTGCATGGTTTCGTCCAAACCGTTCTCAAGCGTGCGGTTCAGCAAGCAATACGGGTTTTGCACGGTGGCGACTTTGGCTAGGCCATGCTGAGCTGCCAAATTCACAAACTCGTGCACGCCATATGGCGTTTCGTTAGACAAACCAAAAGCGCGGATTTTGCCGGCTTTGATAAGTTTGTCCATCGCCTGCAGTTGCACCAATATCGGCGTGGTGTGTACGTCTTTGTTGGGCGTGAAATACACTGCGCCAAAAGCAGGCACCACGCGTGATGGCCAGTGGATTTGGTACAGGTCAATCACATCGGTCTTCATGCGCTTCAAGCTGGCATCGCAGGCGTCAATCATCATCTGCTCGGTCAAATCAGGGTCGCCATTGCGCACCCAATCCATGCCACGCGCTGGGCCAGCCACCTTGGTAGCGAGCACTAACTTTTTGCGCGCTTCTGGCCGCTTGGCAAACCAGTTGCCAATGATTGTTTCTGTCAAGTTATAAGTGCCCGGACGCGGCGGCACGGCGTACATCTCTGCCGTGTCAAAAAAGTTGATGCCGTGCTCCAAAGCCCTGTCCATAATGGCAAATGCCGTGGGTTCATCGACTTGCTCGCCAAAAATCATGGTGCCAAGGCAGATGGGTGTGACTTTGAGGTCGCTGGAGCCGAGTTGGACTAAGTTGTTTTGTAGGGTTGTCATAGTGAAATAAGTGCGATGAATAGATTTGAGTCTAGTTTAGCTTAACAACTTTGTAGGTGTTTGTCAGTCACCTCCGCCGCCGCAACCACCGCCACAACCGCTTGAGTCGCTTCCGCCATCACTGCCCCCACTCGAACCCGAAGATTCACTGCCGCCAAAGCCGCCCGAATCGCCCGAACCACCACCGCTGTTACCAAAGTCAGAGCCGCAGTAACTGTCGGAACCACTTTTACTGTTGATATCTTTGCAATCAGGCACATAAGTAAAACCGCCTGGGATATTGAGTTTTTTATCCAACGCAAACAGCAAAGGTAAGCGCGTGGGTGCGCGTGGGTTGATGCTTTCTTCTTTGCATGCCCAGTACCAAGCGCGACGCAGTCCATCGTTTCTCGTGGCACTTTTACCCAAAACCTCAGCCGGTGAATGGTGCAACAACTTGCCAAATGCGACGCCGCACCATGATTCGTAACCCCGCGTGTGCAAAATAAATTCATGCCAAGCGGCATCAACCACCTGCGATGGCATGGCGACAAATTGTTTACCACTGCGTAAGTAAGTGATAAAAAACTGACGCAGCCCGCGCATCACCAAATCGGTGTCACTCAGCGTCAAATGCGGGTATTTTTCGCGCAGCTTGCCAGCGATGTACCGTGGCAAGACCGACTCCCGCACAAACTGGCGTCTTTTGCTGGCTTCCCACGCATGCAATGCAAAAAGCAAAACCCAACAAAGTAGCCCAAACGCAAGGCGCTGTGACGTTTTGTCAAATACAAAAATAGCCATCAAGACAGGCAGAACTGGGAAAACAAACCACTTGGCGTACCATAGGGCTTGAATGCTGCGTTTGTAGGATATTGAAATAGGTAATGTGTAATTTGCAATCATGAGGATAAGCTTACTTTATTCATCTCTAACGTGACTAAGACGAGAACAATTTAACGTCAATACGGTATTGCGGGCGGCTTCCTTGGGTTGCGTAAAGTGTGAGCCAGCATTTCAAGCATGTTTAATGCATGCTGGCTAGGTGGTGCATCAGACGCAGCGTATGCACAAATGGGAATGAAATCTTGCTCTTGTAACTCCATTGTGACGATGCTGTTGCGGTCCAAATTGCTTGCAGTGAGAAAGTCAACCACCGTCCACCCCATCCCAAGTTGGACCAGCTCCAGCGCCATTCTGGAAGTTTGCACCTTGATATTTGATACCAAATTACCCTCTCGCTCGGTGCTCAAATTTTCAATCATTTGGCTCAACGGGTCATCACTCAACAATTTAATCAATGGAACTTTAGAAAAGAAACCCATTGGGTTAGACGGCCTGGCTTTGATAGCACGCATCCATATATCACGGCTCACTGCGATGTAGGAAGCGTGGCTAGCCAGCACTTGGCTCGTCAGCAAAGGATGGCTCAATGGGAAATGAGCCAGTGCAAAATCTACACCACGGTTGAGCAATATTTGCGCCATTTCGCTTTTATGAACGGTACGCACCTCGATATCAATATGTGGATACAACTTGACGTATTGCGACAAAACCGAGGGTAAAAATTCGTGACAAATGGCGGGAATGGCCGCTATGCGCAGCTTGCCTTTGTCCGCAAGCTTAAGATTTTTGGCTGTTTTTTTAAGCCCCTCAAGCATGCCGTAAATTTGCGCCACCTCTGCAAACAAAACTCTAGCCTCGGGTGTAGGTACCAAACCGCGCTGACCTCTAACAAACAGCTTGTAGCCCAACTGCAATTCGGCATGCGAAATAGTTTTACTAACCGCCGAGGGTGTCAAAGCCAAGAGCTTGCCTGCCGCGCTCATATTGGCAGTTTGCATGACGGCTTGGAAGACTTCAAGTTGTCTTAAATTCATCGGCTTTTTGTCGATTTTTATTGATTTTGAATTATTGCAGCTACTCGTTCTGGGCAACTGTGAATTTTACTCACAGGTCTATCTTAAAGATTCATGACATGCACTGTATTTTGCTTTTTATGATGCAGCACCCTTGTTGCGCGACCAGGCATCCCATATTCACAACTCAACAACTCAGGAGACACAAACGTGATTTCTTTAAGAAAATTTCATCCACTTATTCTCGGCTGCGTACTTGCAGCAGCTTGCACATGGGTAAGCGCTCAAAGCGTCAAACCCAATGTCGTGATCTTGGCCACGGGCGGAACCATTGCAGGTGCTGGCGCTTCTGCGTCAAACAGTGCAACTTACACAGCCGCAAAAATTCCTGTAGAAAAATTGATTGCAGGCCTGCCCGAATTGGGCAATGTCGCGAACGTTAAAGGTGAGCAAGTTTTTCAAATCGCTTCTGAAAGCATGACCAATGAGCATTTGATGACGCTGGGAAAGCGCGTTTCAGCCTTGGTTAAACAAGCGGATGTCGATGGCATTGTTATTACCCACGGTACGGATACCCTGGAAGAAACAGCGTACTTTCTCAACCTGGTCATTCGCACCAACAAACCTGTGGTGCTGGTGGCTTCCATGCGGCCAAGCACAGCGCTGTCAGCTGACGGTACGCTTAATTTACTCAATGCGGTGACAGTCGCCGCCAGCAAAGATGCGGCGGGTAAAGGTGTCTTAGTCTCTATGAACGACGAGATCCAAAGTGGCCGTGACGTGAGTAAAAATGTCAACATCAAAACCGAGGCATTTAAGAGCCAATGGGGTGCGCTGGGCATGACAGTCGAGGGGGTGAACTACTGGTTTAGAGCACCGGTCAAACGCCACACCCAGCAGTCAGAGTTCAACATTGACGAGATGAGCGCACTGGCCTCTGTAGAAATTGTTTACAGCTACGCCAATGTTCCACGTATCGCGTTTGACGCTGTGAGCAAAACAGGCATTCAAGCCATTGTGCACGGTGGCCCGGGTAATGGCTCAGTGGCTGACCGCATTGTGCCTGTGCTCAAAGACATTCGAGCTCAGGGCATCCAAGTTATTCGCTCATCGCGTGTGCCTGATGGCTTTGTTTTGCGCAATGCCGAGCAGCCTGACGACAAATACGACTGGGTCGTTGCGCATGACCTGCGTCCGCAAAAAGCCCGCATCTTAGCCGCTGTCGCATTGACAAAAACAAACAGCAGCAAAGAGTTGCAACGGATTTTTTGGGAGTATTAAGTCCTCAATGCGAGTGATGACTTAAATGTGAGTCATCTTTTGAGAGTCATCGTAAGCAACCGCTCTTTGGCCCTCTCCTCCTCCTGCAGCCGCAGCACCCGCCGCTGCACTTTGCCGGTGGTCGTCATCGGCAGCGCCTCAATAAACTCAATCTCTTTGGGGTATTCGTAAGGCGCTAACAGGGCTTTGACGTGGGTTTGCAGCTCCAAAATCAGTGTTTTTTCTGAAAATACCTCTTTTTTAGTGCTTTTTGAGGCTCTATCCAGCGTATTTACTGCCTGAGCAGCTATTGAATTTATAGTGTTATTTACACTGTATTTCTCTGCGTAACCTGCCGCCAAAACCACATACGCCTTGACCACCGCGCCACGCTCTGCGTCTGGTTTGGGCACGACGGCGGCGTTGGCTACTGCGGGGTGTTTGACGAGGCAGTTTTCGATCTCACTGGGGCCGATGCGGTAGCCGGCAGCTTTGAAGACGTCGTCGGCGCGGCCACTGTACCAGAGGTAGCCGTCGGCGTCTCGCGTTGCTAAATCACCCGTTCTGCACCAATCACCGGTAAATTTTGACTGGGTGGCGGCTTCGTTTTTCCAGTAGCCGAGGAAAAAAATCGGGTCAGGCTTGCCGTGGATGTCAAAGCGGTTCACCGCCACGTCGCCAGGCACACCGTCGGGGCAGATGTTGCCTTCGTCGTCGATCACGGCAACGTTATGCCCTGGGTAGGGTTTGCCCATGCTGTTGGCTTTGCTTGGATATTTGATGGCGCAATTGCCTACGATGTAGTTGATTTCGGTTTGGCCGAACATTTCATTAACCGTGACGCCCAATTTATCGCGGCAGTAGTCGTAAACCGCGTCGCCCACCGCTTCACCCGCGCTCATGATGGCTTGCAAATTGAATTTGTAGTGCTTTTTCGGCTCTGGGAAGGCCTTCATCATGGCTTTGAGCGCCGTGGGGAAGAGGAAGGTGTGGGTGACGCGCTGGGTTTGCAGCAGTTCGAAGGTAGCTTCGGGGCTGAATCTGCCGTTGAAGGCGATGATTTCACGACCGAAATACAAAGTCGGCAGCAGCGCATCCATCAAACCGCCTGTCCATGCCCAGTCTGCGGGGCTCCAAAACAAGGCGTTGGATGATTTGTTTTTCACCCCATCGAAGCCAAACCAGTTTTGACTGCAAACGAAACCCGTCAAATTGCCAATCAGCGCCCGATGCGGAATCAGTGCGCCCTTTGGTGGGCCTGTGGTACCGCTGGTGTAGATCAAAATCGCGCCATCGTTGGCTTTAGTAATGACTTGAAACTTATTTTTTACTATGCTTTTAATAGCTGCTGAGGCAGTAAATACACTGGCTAAAGGCATAATTGATGCTAATTTAGGGCAATTTGACTGAATTTGGCGCAAATTTGGCTCTGAAACCTCATCCACCAAGGCGACAACGGCGTCTGAATCGTTGATGCGATATTCCAGCGCGTCTGGGCCAAACAGCATGGATAGCGGCACGGCTATCGCTCCCATTTGCAGTACCGCCATGTAGGCGACAGCCGTTTCAAAGCGCTGCGGCAGCACAATGGCAACGCGGTCGCCGCGTTTGACGCCTAAATCAGCCAGTTTTGCGGATAGAAAATTCGCTGCTTGTTGTAGCTGCAAATATGTGTAAGTTTTTGATTTTGCTAGAGATTTTCCTGACATG
>JBEGUP010000101.1:0-7911 GCA_041178825.1 Pseudomonadota bacterium
GGGCCCCATGAGCATGGCGCCATCGCAATTGGGTGCGTTTACACGCAGCTCGCCAGATCAACCGTATCCGAACATCGAATACCACGTACAACCGCTGAGCTTGGATGCTTTTGGTGAACCTTTGCACAACTTTGCCGCCTTCACCGCCAGCGTGTGCAATCTGAACCCCACCAGCCGTGGCAGCGTACATATTAAGAGCAACAAATTTACCGATGCCCCAGCTATTGCACCAAACTACCTCAGCACAGCTGAAGACAGGCAAGTTGCGGCCGATTCATTGCGGGTTACTCGCAAAATTGTTTCGCAAAGCGCTTTGGCTAAATACCAGCCTGAGGAATTCAAACCTGGTGTGCAGTACCAAACCGATGAAGAATTAGCCAAACTGGCAGGCGACATCGCCACGACCATTTTCCACCCCGTAGGCACAGCCAAAATGGGGTTGCAGCAAGACCCTATGGCTGTGGTTGATTCGCGATTGAAAGTGCACGGAATAGCCGGGCTACGGGTGGTGGATGCCAGCGTGATGCCTCTCATCACCAGTGGCAACACCAACTCCCCAACCTTGATGATGGCTGAAAAAGCAGCAGAATGGATTACGAAAGATGCAGAAAACCGCTAATTAGACTTGTTGGTGCTAAAAACAGTAGAAAAACAAGTCAAAGCGCGGGAAACTCCTAATACGAGCAGCATGTCAGAGCGGTTAAATTACTGCCATCGTTAGTGGGCAAGAGCTGACACAATTGGTTAACTTGCACTGCTACCACGAGGGCGAAGGGGACATTTAAAAGAGCATCTAAACGGGAGTTTTAGAGCAATCAAAAGCATCAGCAGCGCTGATGTTTTTTTTTGCCTGCGACAATATCGCCCATGGATATATTAATTGTCACGCTGGCATCCTTGCTGGCAGGTTTTGTGGACGCTATTGTTGGCGGCGGTGGCTTGATTTTGGTGCCTACTTTGTTTGCGGTCTATCCCAGTGCCGTGCCCGCTACATTACTAGGCACAAACAAAGGTGCATCGGTTTGGGGTTCGCTGTTTGCTGGCTGGCAGTACAGCCGCAGGGTTGAGATTCGATGGCGCGCCTTGCTGCCAGCCTTGCTTGTTGCTCTCACAGGTTCATTTTTGGGCGCATGGCTTGTGACGGCGATTTCATCTGAGTTTTTACGTAAAAGTTTACCTGCAATTTTGATTCTGATTTTGCTCTACACATTGGCAAAAAAAGATCTTGGACACCGGCATGAACCACGATTTCAAGGCCGTACTGAGATGTGGGCGATGTGTGGCGTGGGCTTTGTTATTGGGTTCTACGATGGTTTTTTTGGCCCAGGCACAGGTAGCTTCTTGGTGTTTATTTTTGTTCGTTGGCTGGGGTATGATTTTTTAAACGCTTCAGCTTCGGCCAAAGTGCTCAATGTCGCGACCAATGTCGCTGCAGTTGGCTTGTTTGCAGCGAAAGGTCATGTCTGGTGGCATCTAGTGTTACCTATGGCTGTTGCCAATGTGGTGGGTAGCTTGCTGGGTACACGACTTGCCATGAAACACGGTTCCGGTTTTGTCCGCGTGATGTTTATTGTTGTTGTCAGCGCGCTAATAATGAAAACAAGCTACGATGCTTATTTCAAAAATATGCTATAAAATTCATAGCTAATTAGGCAATAAATACGCCTGCTAACTGCATATTTAAGGTGATTTTTGGGGCTTGCTGTTTGCGACTGGAATAGGAGCTGATTGAGAGGCTGGTTTCCTTACTGCAACAGCAGGTTTTGTGGCTGGCGTCGTTGCATTGACGATTTCATCCGCCACCGATTGCGCAGTTGGTATCAACGGCACTTCAGCCGTCATTCGCGGTTTTCCAATGGGTGCGCCGCCTTTGCCACTCTGCAACGAGGCCATGTCTTCCAAGCTGGGGTATTGGTTAAGCAGCCAATAGTCAAAGATGCGTCGTGTGATGGGTGCTGCGCTGTCAGAGCCAAAACCTGCATTTTCAACGACGATAGCTAAGGCAATCTTTGGGTCATCAGCCGGCGCAAAAGCGATGTACAAAGCATGGTCACGTTGGTGTTCATCAATACGTCGTGCATCATACTTTTCGTTCTTACCAATGCCCACAGCCTGCGCTGTGCCGGTTTTGCCGCCACTGATATAACCAGCACCTGTGAATGAACGAATAGACGTGCCTTCCTTTGTCACACCAACCATAGCATTGCGCACAACGGCGACGTTCTCAGGGGCGAAGCCTAGGTTTTCAGGCGTGGCGGATGGGATGGGTTGCTTGGTTCGCGTGACAGCGTCTTGGGTGGCTATAACAAGCTTGGGCTTGTACTTGTAGCCACCATTGGCCAAGGTGGATGTCGCTTGCGCAAGTTGCAACATCGTGAAGTTGTTATACCCTTGGCCAATGCCCAGCGAAATGGTTTCGCCGGCGTACCACTTTTTCTGTTCTGTGCGCTTGTAAGCATTTCGCTTCCAGTCTGTACTGGGCAACACACCCCGCACCTCGCCATTCACATCAATGCCAGTCAGTTGCCCGAAACCCAAGGGTTTCATGAAGTCATGCATGGCATCGACTCCTAGCTCATTGGCTAAAGAGTAGTAATACACATTGCTGGATTTAACGATGCTGCGATACATATCCACAGACCCTAAACCGCCGTCGCCATGGCTTCGGAAGGTGTGTCCTCCAAACGTCCATGAACCAGCGTCGTTGATAACGGTACTTGCGGAGCGTTTGCCGCTTTGCAGCGCTGCCATCGCCATGAAGGGCTTATAAGTCGAGCCTGGCGGGTACGTACCCCGCAAAGCGCGATTCAACAACGGTTTGTCTATCGATTCACTCAATTCTTTCCAGCTTTCAGAATCAATGCCTTCAACAAACAAGTTAGGGTCAAACGTGGGCTTGCTGACAAAGGCTAAAACTTCACCAGATTTGGGGTCTAGGGCAACGACCGCACCACGTCTGTCGCCAAACATGTCTTCAATCATTTTTTGAAGCTTCATGTCGATGGACAACATGATGGTGTCGCCGGGTGTGGCGGGGCTACTGGCAAGTTTGCGTACGGCACGTCCACCGGCAGAAGTTTCTAAATCTTCAACGCCAGTGATGCCATGCAATTTTTTCTCAAAACTCTGTTCTACACCGAGCTTGCCCATGTAATCCGTGCCACGGTAATTGCCTTCGTCTTCAGATTCTTCCAATTTCTCTTTGTCGGCTTGGTTGATGCGACCAATATAGCCAATCACATGGCTGGCCGTTTCTCCGTAAGGGTAATTGCGATACAAACGCGCCTTGACCTCCACACCAGGAAAGCGAAAGCGCTGTGCAGAAAATTTTGCAACTTCTTCATCCGTTAAGCGGGTACGGAGCGGCAAAGACTCTAAGCCTTTGGACTCTTCCAAGAGCTTTTTCAGTCGTTTTTTATCGCGGGGATGAACCTCAATTAAATGCGACAAATCTTCAATAACTTGGTCTAAATTTGCAACCTTAGATGGCGTGATTTCCAGTGTGTAAGCAGAATAATTAGTGGCTACAACCACGCCATTTCTGTCTAAAATTAAACCTCTATTCGGCACAACCGGTACCGCAGTGATGCGGTTGTTGTCCGCTTGCTGTAGCAAATCGTCATGCCTAAAAATTTGCAAGTAAACAAGTCTTGAAGCCAACAAAATAAACGCGAAGAAAACCAACAAGCCCGCGACCAAGACACGGCTGCGAAAGCGTGATAAATCGGCTTGTACGTTTCTTAATTCAGACATGGTTTAGTTAATGCCCTTGCTTTGCACACATTCGACAGGCACTAAAGCGGCCGATGCGCGTCGCGATCTGGGGCGCGGCGCTGTGGTGCAAAAAGTACAACACTGGCAATGGGCCACAAGATAGCTTCCAGGACTGGCGCAAATGCCAGAGAGTAGCCAGGGAATACACCACCAGCGATGAGTCTCACGATCAACTCAAGTGCGTGCGATAGCGCAAACAAGGGCAAAATTTGAATTGCTTGGGAAAAGACGGTGTACCAAACCAAACGACGGTGAATCGTGAGCGCTAAAAAGCTCAGTACGGTGTAGGCCAAAGCATGTTGCCCCAGCATTGATGATTGATGCACATCAACCAACAAGCCCATAAAAAAAGCCGAACCCATGCCTATGCGGTGTGGCTGATGGACACTCCAAAACACCAGTACCAATGCGACAACATCAGGCATCCAAGGTGTGCGACCAAAAGGTAGCATACTGAAAAGCAAAGCAGCCAGCAAACTCCCCCACATAAAGAAGGCATTTACTGGCAACAATAACTGCTGGCCACGAGGCATGATCATTTTTTTGCTCCGCGTTTGTTGGTTGTCACGACCGCTTCTTCCGATGGTCGTGGCGTTGCTATTGTGCTTAGTGGATTTAAAATCATCACATGCTTCGCGCCCAACACATTTGCCTTGGGTGTACAAATAATTTTCGCAAAACCAGAATCTGCTCTGCGCTCAACTTTTTCAATTTTTGCAACCAACAGGCCGGCCGGATAAACACCATCTACGCCACTGGTGGTTAAAACGTCACCGGCAAGCACATCAGCATTGCCTGAGATAAATCGTAATTCGAGCACATCGCCACTCGCCGAGGGGTTGCCGTAAGCCACGCTTCGCACGCCTGTGCGGGTGTTTAAAACAGGCGTGGTTTGCTCACGGTCAATGATCATGGCGACTTCACTCGTCAATGGAAAGACGCGAACCACTTGCCCTAAAACGCCTAACTCATCAATCACCGGTGAGCCCAGCTGAACCGCATGCACGCTGCCACGGTTAACAATAATTTTGCGTGAATAAGGATCGGTTGCATCGTACAAAACTTCAGCTGCTTGTGCTGGTGTGGTCAGCGTTTCTTTCAAACTAAGTAGTTGTCGCAAACGCGAGTTCTCCAAGGCCAAGGTTTCCACTTGGTTCGCGCGTTGCGACAGCAGAAGTAGTTTTGTGTGTGCTTCTTGCTCTGACAACTTGACGTTGTTGAGCGTATCCAGATATTTAAAACTGTCTTGTACAGCAGCCACAGGCTTTAGAACCGTGTTGACAACAGGATTCAGTGCGGTTGCCAAGCTGGCGCGAACAACTTTCCCAAACTCAAAGCGGTTATCTGCCACCATCAAAAACAGCGCAAGCGCACTGAGTAAAAGAAGTTTAGAAAGTGAAGTTGGCCCCTGTTTGAAAAAGGGCGGTGGTGTTCTGTCGAGCGAACCGTATGGCATAAGCTTAGCCTAAGCGTGCATCTAGGTCAGCACTAATCGTAAGCATCACTCCGTGTAAGCATCACTCCGAAGTGAAGATGCTTCCCAAGCGATCCATGCGATCCAATGCAATGCCGCAACCGCGCACCACACAAGTCAGCGGGTCTTCGGCCACAAAAACTGGCAGACCAGTTTCTTCCGACAACAAGCGGTTCAAGTCACGCAAAAGCGCACCACCACCAGTCAGCATCATGCCGCGCTCGGCGATGTCCGCGCCTAGCTCGGGTGGGGTTTGTTCCAGCGCATTTTTGACGGCTGAGACGATGTTGTTCAGCGGGTCGGTCAAAGCTTCCAGCACTTCGTTGCTAGAGATGGTGAAGCTGCGTGGCACGCCCTCGGCCAAATTGCGACCGCGGACTTCCATCTCGCGCACCTCGCTGCCAGGGAAAGCTGAACCAATATTCTTTTTGATCATTTCCGCAGTTGGCTCACCAATCAGCATGCCGTAGTTGCGGCGAATGTAGTTGATGATGGCTTCGTCAAACTTGTCGCCACCCACGCGCACGCTGCCTTTGTAGACCATGCCGCCCAAAGAGATCACGCCCACTTCGGTGGTACCGCCACCGATGTCGACCACCATGGAGCCAGAAGCTTCTGACACAGGCAAACCTGCGCCGATGGCCGCTGCCATGGGTTCTTCAATGAGGTACACCTCTGAGGCACCTGCGCCCAAAGCGGATTCGCGAATCGCGCGACGCTCCACTTGGGTAGAACCACAAGGCACGCAAATGATGATGCGGGGGCTAGGACGGAACACCGAGCGTGGGTGGACCATCTTGATGAACTGCTTGAGCATTTGCTCAGTCACCGTGAAGTCGGCGATCACGCCGTCTTTCATCGGGCGAATGGCTTCGATGTTGCCGGGCACTTTGCCCAACATGGCCTTGGCTTCATGGCCAACGGCTTGAATCGTCTTCTTGCCTTGAGGGCCGCCTTCGTGGCGAATCGAGACAACTGAGGGCTCGTCCAACACGATGCCTTTGTCGCGCACATAAATCAGGGTGTTGGCGGTACCTAAGTCAATCGCCAAATCGGTGGAGAAATACCGACGAAAAGATCCAAACATGTCTGTCCTCAAAGCTTGCCCGCGGGCGCGGACACAAAGGCAGGATAATACCGCATCGCCTGCAAACCGCGGGTTTTTCCCGCTCGAGCTCCAGCCTGACGAACAGGCCCGTATGCTCAGCAAAATCAACGATTTCTTCGGCATCGTCGAGCAAATCCGCGCAGTAGACACCACGGGCGTCGTACCCATGGCCCACCCTGTGGACGCCATGCAAGGCGCCCACATCGAGTTACGCCTGCGCCCCGACGTGGCCAGCGAACCTAACCTTCGCGACCTGAACCAACAAAGCGCCCCCGCCGTGGAGCGTGGCTTGTTCTTGGTTCCCAAAGTGATTGAGTAAGGCCGCACCATGACCCAATTGCACAACATGACCGTGGCCCAACTGGCCCAAACCCTCCAAACCAAGCAAGCCAGCGCTGTCGAAGTGGCCACAGCCTTTTTGGCCCGCGCGGGCGGCAACCCGCACAACGCGTTTTTAGACATCAACAGCGAAGTCACGCTGGCCCAAGCCCAAGCCAGCGATGCTCGCATTGCCGCAGGCACGGCAGGCGCTTTGGAAGGCGTGCCGATTGCACACAAAGACGTGTTTGTGACGCGCGATTTCGCCACCACCGCTGGCTCCAAAATTCTCAGCGGTTACCGCTCGCCGTTTGATGCCACCGTCGTCCAAAAGCTAGGCACTGGCGTGAACGCCCAAGGCGGCGCAGGCATGGTGAGCTTGGGCAAAGTCAACTGCGACGAGTTCGCCATGGGCTCTGCCAACGAAAACTCAGCCTACGGCGCAGTGACCAACCCTTGGGACACCTCACGCGTGCCCGGCGGCTCGTCCGGCGGCAGCGCTGCAGCTGTGGCTGCGCGTTTGGCACCTGCAGCGACCGGCACTGACACCGGCGGCTCGATTCGCCAACCAGCCAGCTTTTGCGGCATCACCGGCATCAAGCCCACCTATGGCCGCGCTTCTCGCTACGGCATGATTGCCTACGCTTCTAGCCTCGACCAAGCTGGCCCCATGGCCCGCACCGCCGAAGACTGCGCGTTGTTGCTGTCTGCCATGTGCGGTGCTGATTTAGACCGCGACTCCACCTCGCTCGATGTGCCAGCTGAGAACTTCTCTGCCAAGCTAGGCGACAGCTTGGCTGGTTTGCGCATTGGCATCCCCAAAGAGTTCTTTGGCGAAGGCCTCGCCGCTGATGTGCGCACGGCCATTGATGCAGCGCTCAAAACGCTCGAAGGCCAAGGCGCCAAGCTCGTGCCCATCACGCTGCCGCGCACGGAGCTGGCTATTCCTGTGTACTACATCATTGCGCCCGCCGAAGCCAGCTCGAACCTGAGCCGATTTGACGGCGTGAAGTTTGGCCACCGCGCCAAGGATTACACCGACCTCGTGAGCATGTACAAAAAGACCCGCGCCGAAGGTTTTGGTGAAGAGGTCAAACGCCGCATCATGACCGGCGCGTATGTGTTGAGCCACGGCTATTACGACGCGTACTACCTGCAAGCCCAAAAAATTCGCCGCATGATTGCGGACGACTTCCAACGCGCGTTTGCAGAATGTGATGTGATCGCCGGCCCCGTC
>JBEGUP010000102.1:0-6395 GCA_041178825.1 Pseudomonadota bacterium
TCACAGCAACTTGCTGTTTAGCCAACTCCTCAGCGCCAAAGACCAAAGCATAGCGTGCGCCGCTGGCATCTGCTTTTTTAAATTGGCTCTTCATGGCACCAGCTGCGCCGTCAACAGTCGCATGCATTTGCACACTGATGCCTTGCGCCCGCAGTTGTTGCAGCACAGGTGCAACGTGCACAGCATCCGCCAAGTCTGGCACGATGGCATAAGCGTCTAAAACAGTATTTGCGGTTTCAATGGATTGTTCTTTGAGTAATTCCAGCACGCGCTCAATGCCCATGCCCCAGCCTACCGCTGGCGTCGGTTTACCACCGAGAATCTCAAACAAACCGTCATAGCGCCCACCGCCACAAAGCGTGCCCTGAGCACCTAGCTCTGTCGTGATGAACTCAAAAACAGTATGGCTGTAGTAATCTAGTCCACGTACCAATCTTGGATTGACTGACCACGGCACACCACAAGCTGTGAGTAGTCGTTGTACAGTTTCTAAATGCTTTAACGATGATTCACCTAAGAAACTCAACAATTGCGGTGCGCCTTGCACCATAGCTTGCATGGCTGGGTTTTTAGTGTCCAAAATGCGCAAAGGGTTGCTCTGCAAACGGCGCTGCGCATCTGCATCTAACAATTCAGCGTTCTGTTGAAAGTAAGCGATCAATGCAGCGCGATGTGCTTGACGCTCTGATGGAATACCAAGGCTGTTGATTTCAACACGCACATTTTTGACGCCAACGCGTTTGAAGATCTGATCAACCAACAACATTAATTCTGCATCAACCTCAGGGCCTGCAAAGCCTAAAGCTTCAGCACCGAGCTGGTAAAACTGGCGATAACGTCCGCGCTGTGGACGCTCATGCCTGAACATCGGCCCCATGTAATAAAGGCGTTTGCCTCCTTCATAGGTCAGGTTGTGCTCAATCGCTGCCCGAACAACGCCTGGCGTATTCTCGGGCCTAAGCGTTAATTGCTCACCATTTAAGCGGTCTTCAAAAGAGTACATCTCTTTTTCAACAATGTCCGTCGTTTCACCTGTTCCGCGCACAAACAAAGCAGTTGGCTCAACAATCGGTGTGCGAATATTACGATAAGCACTGCCAGCCATGACATCGCGCACATGCGCTTCGAACCATTCCCAGCGTGCTGAATCTGGGGGCAAAATATCATTCATGCCTTTGACGGCTACTAACTTCTCACTCTTCTTGTCAATCATCTTGTCACTTTGCTTATCATTTAAGGCCATAACGATTTTCAATGTATTTTTCGACAATCACTTGAAATTCTTGTGCGATGCCTTCACCACGTAAAGTCACACTTTTTTCACCGTCAATATAAACAGGTGCAGCAGGCGCTTCGCCCGTACCAGGTAAGCTGATACCAATATCGGCATGCTTGCTTTCACCTGGGCCGTTGACGATGCAACCCATGACAGCCACTTTCATTTTTTCGACGCCTGGATACTGGTTTTTCCATACTGGCATCTTTTCACGCAGGAAGTCGTCGATTTGTTTGGTCAATTCTTGAAAAGTCGTGCTCGTCGTTCGACCACAGCCAGGGCATGCCGTCACGCTAGGTACAAAACTGCGCAAACCAATGGATTGCAAAATTTCCGACGCAATCACGACCTCTTGGGTGCGCGCCTCTCCTGGCTGCGGGGTTAAAGAGACCCGAATGGTGTCTCCGATACCTTCTTGAAGCAAGATAGACAAAGCAGTAGCAGATGCCACTGTACCTTTTGTACCCATGCCTGCTTCTGTCAAACCCAGGTGAAGTGCATAGTCACAACGCTTGGACAGACCACGGTAGACAGAAATCAAATCTTGTACACCGCTGACTTTGCATGACAAAATAATTTGATTGCCATTCAAGCCCATACTTTCAGCCAGTTTTGCCGAATCAATGGCAGAAGTCGCCAAAGCCTCGTACATCACTTGTTTCACATCCCACGGCTCAGCTCTCTGCCCATTGGCATCCATCAAGTTAGCCAGAAGCTCTTGATCCAAACTCCCCCAATTGACACCAATGCGAACAGCTTTATTCCAGCGAATGGCAGCTTCAATCATTTGACCGAATTGCCGGTCTTTTTTATCGCCCTTGCCAACATTACCTGGATTGATGCGGTACTTAGACAGTGCTTGTGCACAGTCGGGAAAATCAGTAAGCAAGCGGTGACCGTTATAGTGAAAGTCGCCTATTAAGGGCACGTCAATGCCCATGCGATCAAGCTGTTCACGAATATAGGGAACTTGCTGCGCAGCTTCAGGCGTGTTGACCGTGATACGCACCATTTCTGACCCAGCCAATGCTAGTTCTTTGATTTGAATGGCAGTACCAATGGCATCAACCGTATCCGTGTTGGTCATGGACTGAACACGAACTGGCGCATTTCCGCCAACAGTCACTATGCGTGAGCCCCAAGCTACATTGGCTTGCCTAGAATGCCGAGCTGCTGGCGCAGCACTAGGAATAGACTCAAAATCTGATAAACAGGGCTCCATTATTTCACCTCAAACCGTGCGACATTGCTTTTCGCTATGGAGATTAAATCAATCGGCTTTCCGCGCACCTCAACTTGAGTCGCATCGGCTCTGCCAACAATAACCGTTAATGGCAAGGCGCCAGAAGTACCAGCAGCCTCGCCCGCAATCAGCAGCTTTTTAAAGAGCGTACTTCCTGTAGCACTTTTAACCTCAACCCAAGTCTCGCCAGTTGCCTTGAAAGTAACCAGACTGTCTGCAGGAGCCGAAGAATTAACAGCTGACGATGCAGCAGGTGTAGAGCTAACAACTTCAGCAACAGGCACGTTACTTACAGGCGCAGGAGCGGCGAGATTAGCACTTGTATTCATGCTTAATGCGGAAGTGCTTTCATTGGCAATAATCACCTGTTTTGCTTGACTGACTCCTGCCTCAGGCAGCGCTGCAGGTGAAGAAGGTACAGCAGGCACTTGTGCGATAGACATCACTGGATTGCTGGGCCAAAAATAAACACCAGCGGCGGCCACACACAAAAACAGAACACCAAGCAGTAAAGGCGAGCTGAAAATTTCGACTACCCATGAACTCTTAGATGAACTTGCAGCGCCTATAGGCGTATTGATGGCCACATCATCGTGATTCAATCGCGGTAATGCTGCTTTGGGTAATTTTTCCAAAATGGGTTGTGCGTCGATCTTGAGTGCTTGGCAAATGCTAGAAGTCAATGCACGCACAAAAACCATATCAGGAAGCAAATCCATTTGTCCACTCTCAAGGGCTTCTATCCTTTTGACTGGAACCCTCAGAGAAACGGCTAAGGCCGCAATGTGCAAACCAGCATCTAACCTAGCTTGTCTTAACATTTGACCTGCTGTGACAGATGCGTTTACCAGGGTGCTATCCAGATTCGATCCTGCATTTTGATCCGAATTTTCACTCATCAAACGAACCTCTCTCGAATAAACCAAATTCACGCGAGGTCGGAAATTGCTTTCTCAAACGCTCTGCTAATTGGGCGACGCCAGCATTATTACCCATTTTTTTTTCAATTTTAGCGGCCAGCCAAAGTGATTCTGCATTCACATAGTCGTTGTTATTCAAGCGACGTATGTAGAACTGAGAGCGAATCAAGTCATTACGCTTGTAAAGCAAGTTCGCCAAATTAAAGGTTGCAATTGGGTTACTAGCATCAAGTTCAAACGAACGCAGAAAACTGTTTTCTGCTTGTCTCGCATCTCCAGACCGCAACAAACAAATGCCTTTAGCCAAATATGTTTTCGCAGGTCCTGCGTAGTTAGGTGCTACCAATGCCTTGTCAAAATTAACCATCGCTTCTGGATATCGAGACTCTTGACAAGCCAACCAGCCTAAATTGTGCAAAATATTTCCATCTCTTGGGTTCAGCACGATGCCACGATTGAAGCTATCACGCGCCAAACCAAAATCGTTTAACCGCATATAAATCAACCCGCGCAAGCTGAATGCTTCTGCAGATCGCGGATCAGCGGCTATTGCAAGCTTTACCTCATCAAGTGCCACATTTGTTTGACCTTGTTCCAAGTAACCTACAGCAAGTTCCAATCTAATTTTGGCACGCTTTTGCATATCCGTTTCGTCGGACGCCGTTGCCAAATCTGCCCTGCCACCTGGTGATAAGCCATCACTAGGATTAGCGCATGCCGCCACGAAATTCAAAGCCACAAGACAGAGCAATAGACGACCATATCGGAGCATCTTATTGCGTTGAATTTTTAAAGATTTGAGTATATTCATCGTGCTCATCATAGGGCAATCTCAATCAGATCTGTCCTGCACTGTTGTATCTATGCTTTGTTCGATGCTGTTATCGCGCACAGGCATGATTTTGAAGGTTCGTTGCTTTTCAATTCTGGTTGCGACACGTGTTCTATCCATCACTTCACCAGCCAGCTGACCGCACGCAGCATCAATATCATCGCCGCGCGTCTTTCTAACCGTAGTAATCAAGCCGGCATCACTCAAAATCTTGGCAAACAATACCACCTGCGCTTTCGATGAACACAACAAGCCTGAAGCGGGGAATGGGTTAAAAGGTATCAAATTAAACTTGCAACTCAAGCCCAACGCAGATTGCTGCTTCATCAGTGCGACAAGTTGCTGCGCATGCTCAACTTGATCGTTAACACCATCCAACATGCAATATTCAAAGGTAATGAAATCTCTAGGCGCAGATTCCAAGTACCGGCGGCATGCACTCATCAACTCATCTATAGGGTATTTTTGATTCAATGGCACCAAATTGTTCCGCAAGACATCATTAGGCGCATGCAAAGATACGGCTAAAGCGACCGGGCAATCTGCGCCTAAACGGTCTATCATTGGCACCACGCCTGAAGTTGACACGGTAACCCGTCTTCGGGATAAACCATAACCGTGGTCATCCAACATCGTTTTCAAGGCTGGCAACAATGCGGAATAATTTTGCATCGGCTCGCCCATGCCCATCATCACCACATTGGAAATTACACGGTCTTTGGAGGACAAATGCTTGCGCAAGAAATGCTCAGCAAACCACAATTGCGCAATGATTTCGCCCGTGGTTAAGTTTCGGCTGAACCCTTGGTGACCTGTGGAGCAAAATCTGCAGCCTACAGCGCAACCAGCTTGCGAGGATACGCACAGCGTACCTCGGTTTTCTTCGGGAATAAATACAGCCTCTACAGCATCGCCTGAGCCCACATCAAACAACCACTTAATCGTGCCGTCTGTTGACTCTTGCTGGCTAATGATTTTTAAACCCTGCAAATGCGCTGTTTGAGTGAGTTTTGACCGCAATGGTTTCGCCAAATCGGTCATTTGCTCAAAATCAGTGGCGCCTTTTTGGTGTATCCAGCGGAAAAGCTGGGTGGCGCGAAAGCTTTTTTCGCCCAACGAGGCGCAAAAAACGGTCAAGCCCTTGAGATCGAAATCGAGGAGGTTGACCGTCATAGCATCGTTGCAGCCGAAAATATCTAAGCAACTAGCTCAGATTAGCGGCTGTAAACATTCATGCCAGGGAAGAAGAAGCCGATTTCAACCGCAGCAGTTTCAGCAGCGTCAGAGCCGTGAACAGCGTTTGCATCAATGCTGTCAGCAAAATCAGCACGAATCGTGCCTGGAGCTGCCTTCTTAGGATCAGTCGCGCCCATCAAGTCGCGATTTTTCAAAATCGCGCCTTCGCCCTCTAAAGCCTGAATCATCACAGGGCCAGAGATCATGAAGCTGACCAAATCTTTGAAGAAAGGACGCTCTTTGTGCACTGCGTAGAAAGCCTCAGCTTCGCCTTGCGACAAGTGAGCCATTCTTGCAGCAACAACTTTGAGGCCAGCAGCTTCAAAACGAGCATAGATTTGACCGATCACGTTTTTAGCAACCGCGTCAGGCTTGATGATGGAGAGTGTGCGTTCGATAGACATTTCTAAGTTTTCCTTAATACTTTGGACTTTAGGTTTCGATAAATTTTGCCAAGCCCTCTATTTTAGCCTGTATTGTTATTTTTTATCTGCCTCGCGATGCTCGTCTCGCGCCAGAACCACCCGAACCAGAGCCTGAACTGGTTCGACGTTGCTGCCGTTGCTGATTTAAGCTGTCTGCGCCTATATAACCTAGGGATGTCTTCAAGGGGTCAGGCTGCGCATTATTAGACGTATTGTTTGACCTGCTATCACGCTGTGGGCGCTGCTTTTGATCAAAATCACGCGGCGGTTGACCAGGTGGAAATTTATTGCCTTGATTCGTCGGATTACGCCTTGATTGTGGCTGCCCTCTACCACCACCTCCACCATTCCCACGGTTATTCGAGCGAGGTGGACGCCCACCACTGTTGTTATTTCCAGCACCTCCATCAGCTTGTTCAGCATGTTGCCGTGGTTTTGATGAGGCACTAACAGCATTCATCAA
>JBEGUP010000103.1:0-7735 GCA_041178825.1 Pseudomonadota bacterium
GGTGCGCCGCATCTTCGCCCATTTCCTCGATCAGCCACTGGTTGGTCACCGTGACGTGATCGCTTGGCTCAACGAGAACCCAGAGCTGTTGGCGATCAACGCTGGCACTATCCGCCACGAAGGCTATTTCAAGACACTTTCTACGGAGCAGAAAAAATGAAAAAATCCTATGCCGTCAGTCTAATTGCTAGGCTTGCAGCGCTAGGTTTAGTGGTAAGTTTTGTTGCAGGCTTGCTGACCGCGTGTGCTGGCGGAGGTGATAAGCCTAAACCAGCCGAACTCGCCGCCAATGCACCAAAGTTAGGCGTTCGTCTGGCTTGGACAGCGCGTATGGGAGCGGTTAATTTCCCCTTGAATATTGCCGTAGCCAGCGTAAATAAAGCTAATGATGCTATTTTTAGTGTAGCAAGTGGCGATGGTGTTGTTGCAGGTTTCGATGCGGCAACTGGGCGGGAATTGTGGCGTGCTCAGGCTGGAAAATCACTAGCAGCGGGCGTTGGCGCTGATGCTAGCTTCGTCGCTGTCGTGACAAGCACTAATGAATTGGTCACATTTGACAATGGGCGCGAAGTTTGGCGACAAAAACTGGGCACTTCGAGTTACACCGCACCCTTGGTTTCAGGTGGAAAGGTGTTTGTTTTGGGAACTGATCGTGCGATTTCGGCATTTGAGTTGGCAGGGGGCAAACAGCTGTGGTCGCAGAAAAGGTCAACTGAGGCTTTGACCCTACGCCAAGCCGGTGTTTTGTTGATGGTGTCTGATACCTTGGTGTCTAGTGCATCGGGTCGTTTGTTAGGCATCAACACGCTGGATGGTAGTGTTCGATGGAGCGCACCCATTGCTACGGCACGGGGTACCAACGAGATTGAGCGCTTGGTCGATTTAGTAGGACGTGTATCAAACAACAGCGAGATCGTCTGTGCACGGGCATATCGCGTTAGCGTTGGCTGTGTCAATACTTTGCGCGGTAATTTGTCGTGGACAAAGCCAGCCCTGGGGTTGGAGGGTGTTCAGGCAGATGCTCGTACCCTTTTTGGGGCAGAGGCAGACGGCAAAGTTATCGCTTGGAACCGCGTCAACGGTGAGCGTTTGTGGCAAACAGAGCAGTTGCTTAACCGCAATTTATCCGCACCAGCCGTGATGGAGAAGGCGATTGCTGTGGGTGACAGCACTGGATTGGTACATTTTTTGTCTAAAACTGACGGTTCGTCCTTAAATCGCATAGCAACTGATGGTTCTGCCATGGCTGCGGCTCCCGTGGTTGTTGGCAATACACTGGTTGTTGTTACTCGCAATGGCGGAGTTTTCGGGTTCATCGCTGAGTAAGCTGGATGGCGGCAGAGTAAAATGGGCTTTGTGGTTAGCTTCTAGCCTTCTACCAGCCCTCCATTAGCTTTTTACTAGCCATTACCACCAGCTTTTTTGCTGAAATAATAAGAAAAATAACATGAAACCCGTTTTAGCCCTCGTCGGTCGACCCAATGTCGGCAAATCAACCTTATTTAATCGTTTTTGCGGGTTTGACGCGTGACCGTCACTATGGCAATGGTAAGCAAGGCAAACTCGAGTACATTGTGATTGATACAGGCGGTTTTGAGCCCGACGCCGAAACTGGCATTTACAAAGAAATGGCCAAACAAACCCGCCAAGCGGTGGCGGAGGCGGATGTGGTCATCTTCATGCTAGACGCCCGCGCTGGCGTTTGTGCACAAGACCATGACATCGCCAAATACCTGCGAAAGTTGGGTAAAACCTGCCTTTTGGTGGCGAATAAAGCCGAAGGTATGACCAACAGCCACCAATTGGGTGAATTTTTTGAGCTGGGTCTAGGCGATGTGCACGGCATTTCTGCTTCGCACGGTCAAGGCACACGTGAATTAGTTGACTTGGCTTTCCATACACTACAGGTGGGTGCGCCTGAAGCCGAAGAGGAAATTGACAACGGTGCTATCAAATTGGCAGTAGCGGGTCGCCCTAATGTGGGTAAATCAACACTGATCAACACGTGGTTGGGCGAAGAGCGCTTGGTCGCCTTTGATTTGCCTGGTACAACACGTGATGCCATTTCCGTGCCTTTTGAACGTGATGGCCAGCTTTTTGAGTTGATTGACACGGCAGGTTTGCGCCGAAAGGGGCAAGTTTTTGAGGCGATTGAGAAGTTTTCCGTCGTTAAAACCCTGCAAGCCATTGCGACAGCCAATGTTGTTTTGCTGCTGATTGACGCCGAGCAGGGCGTGACGGACCAAGACGCACACATAGCGGGTTATATCTTAGAAAGTGGCCGCGCAGTGGTGATTGCCATCAACAAGTGGGACGCTGTGGATTCTTACCAGCGCGATTTGGTGCAGCGTTCGATTGAAACGCGTTTGTCTTTCTTGAAATTTGCTGAATTACATTTCATTTCTGCCAAAAAGCGCCAAGGTTTGGGTCCTGTTTGGAGTTCAATTGCCAAAGCGCACCGTTCCGCAACCATCAAGATGACCACGCCGGTTTTGACGCGTTTACTTTTGGAGGCGACCCAATTCCAAAGCCCAGAGCGTGCTGGCATGTTCCGCCCAAAGCTGCGCTATGCGCATCAGGGTGGTATGAATCCACCTGTGATTGTGGTTCACGGCAACTCGCTGGAACACGTATCAGCCTCGTACAAGCGCTTTTTAGAAGGGCGTTTCCGCAAAGAATTCAAACTGGTGGGCACGCCGCTGCGCATTGAGATGAAAACCAGTACCAATCCGTATGCGGGTAAAGAGAGTAATCGGGTTCGAGAATAATTATCTTCTATGAAGTTTAAATATGCCTGTAGTCGGCGTATTTACTGCCTGAATAGCTATAAAAAATATAGCAAAATATAATGCCTCTTGAAATCGCTTAAATCATCCTCATTATCTGATGTAAGTATTAAAGTAGTTATCTAAATACTTTTAAATTGAATTCCCCATCTTTTCACAGCTTATTACAGTTATCAAGGCAAATGTGACCAGAAGCTGTGTTAACGTTAAGTCCCTTGAGTAATAAACTGTGTATTTATTAAAATTTTTATAACAATGTTTGAACACGGAGCATATCGTGACCAATAAAGGCCAACTCTTGCAAGATCCCTTCCTCAACCAACTGCGCCGCGAGCATGTGCCAGTGTCGATTTACCTTGTCAATGGCATCAAACTACAAGGTCAAGTCGAATCTTTCGACCAATATGTCATTTTGCTGCGCAATACCGTGACGCAAATGGTTTACAAGCACGCCATTTCCACCATCGTGCCAGGTCGTGCGGTTAATTTCCAAGCGGCTGTTGACGATGGCCAAGCGGCCCCTGCTGCTGCGGCTTAACCTAAACTGGACAAGCCAAACCTGTGTCAGAGCCTAAAGCTGCGCTGACCGTCTTGGTGGGCGTGGACTTTGGCCATGACCATTTTGACGGGGAATTAGAAGAACTCGCGCTGCTTGCCGAGTCTGCCGGTCTGCAACCTGTCGCACGCATCACCTGCAAACGTAAGGCGCCCGATGCCGCCTTATTCGTGGGAACGGGCAAAGCCGACGAAATCAAGCTGCTCGCCCTGCAAACGGGTGCGACTGAGGTCTTGTTTGACCAAGCTCTTAGCCCTGCCCAACAGCGCAACCTTGAAAAAGCGCTGGAATTGCCCGTCAACGACCGCATTTTCCTGATTCTGCAAATTTTTGCCCAGCGCGCTCGTAGCCATGAAGGTAAATTGCAGGTTGAACTCGCTAAATTGCAATATGTGAGCACCCGCTTGGTGCGCCGTTGGTCGCATTTAGAGCGTCAAAGTGGCGGTATTGGTATGCGCGGTGGCCCAGGTGAAAAGCAAATTGAGTTGGATAAGCGAATCATCAGCGATTCCATCAAACGCACCAAAGAGCGCCTAGAAAAAGTCAAAAAACAGCGCAACACACAGCGCCGCCAGCGTGATAAGCGTCAAACATTCAATATTTCACTGGTGGGTTACACCAATGCGGGTAAATCAACGCTGTTTAATGCCTTGGTCAAAGCCCGCGCGTATGCGGCTGACCAACTCTTTGCGACCTTGGACACCACCACACGCCAGTTGTATCTGGGTAATGCTGACGGTGGGGTGGGGCGATCAGTCTCTTTGTCTGACACTGTCGGGTTCATCCGAAACTTGCCTCACGGCTTGGTGGATGCATTTCGCGCGACCTTGCAAGAGGCGATTGATGCAGATTTGCTGATTCATGTGGTGGACGCGGCGAATCCAGATTATCCAGAGCAAATCGCCGAAGTGCAGCGGGTGTTGAAAGAGATTGGTGCTGATAACGTGCCGCAGCTCTTGGTATTTAACAAGTTGGATGCTCTTGAAATATCGCAAATACCGCTGCAACTAAGCGATATGTATGAAATTGATGGTTTTGATACGCCGCGCATTTTTGTAAGCGCTCAAACAGGCGTCGGTTTGCCCCAGCTGCGCGCACATTTAGCCAACACAGTACACGCAGTATTGGGTGAGAGCGATAATCCAGAATATGATCCACGGTTTGTATCTGTAGACAATTAAATAATCGAAAATAATCGAAAAAATAGTTATGACAATCAATCTAAGAACCTTTGACGTAGTGGGTATGCCGCAGCGACTGAAGTTGGCTGTGCAGGGCATGTTCAACCTGAACGACTCTAAATGGGGGCGAGACGGTGAGAAGCCGACTGGCGATGGTGCTGATTTGCCGCCTTTGCCACCATCTACGCCTGTGCCAGAAAATAAGCCAAATAACCAGCCCGCTCGTGGTTCTGGTAGTAATGGCGGCCCACCGGACTTGGATGAGCTATGGCGCGATTTCAACAAAAAACTCAATGGCTGGATGGGTGGTGCTAACAACAAAGGTCGTCCGCAAAATAACAACCAAGGCGGTGGAGACAACAATGGCTCGGGTAACGGTGGTGGCTTTCAGCCCGACATGAAGAGCGCTGGTATTGGCGCGGCTTTGATTGCAGGCGTTTTGGCTTTGATTTGGTTAGGGACAGGTTTCTTTATCGTGCAAGAGGGTCAGCAAGCCGTCATCACCCGTTTTGGAGAGCTCAAAGGTACGCGTGAAGCTGGTTTTAACTGGCGCATGCCTTATCCGATTGAGCGCCATGAAACTGTGGCTTTAACGCAGTTGCGTTCTGTTGAAATCGGTCGCGGTTCTACGGGTTCGGCCACTGGGTTGAAAGATTCATCCATGCTGACGCAAGATGAGAATATCGTTGATATCAAATTCACTATTCAATACCGTTTGAAGAGCGCCGCAGACTATTTATTTCAAAACCGCAACCCCGACGATGCTGTGACCAAAGCTGCCGAATCTGCTATTCGTGAAGTGGTGGGGCGTGGCAACATGGATGCTGTCTTGAGCAAAGACCGTGAATCAATTCAACGCGATGTGGTTAAGAGCGTGCAAACCCAGCTTGATCGTTACAAATCAGGCATTCAAATTCAGACAGTGAATATTCAAAACGTTCAACCGCCAGAGCAAGTGCAAGCTGCGTTTGATGATGCATTAAAAGCGGGACAAGATCGCGATCGCTTGAAAAACGAAGGTCAAGCGTATGCCAACGATGTTGTGCCACGCGCCAAAGGTACTGCCGCACGCTTAAAGGAAGAAGCTGATGGTTATAAAGCCAACGTGATTGCGCGTGCAGAGGGTGACGGTCAGCGCTTCAAGTCTATCCAAGCAGAATACCAAAAAGCACCTCAAGTCACACGTGACCGTTTGTATTTAGATGCTATGCAGTCCATTTACAGCAGCGTCACCAAAGTGGTGGTTGACTCTAAACAGGGCAACAACATGTTGTATTTGCCCTTAGACAAAATCATGCAAATGACAAATACCACAAGCGCTGATGTCACTGTGTTGCCGAATGCCACCACGCCAGCGACTGCACCAGCGCCTACAGCCACGGTAGATGCGCGCTCGCGCGAAGCTAGCCGTACGCGTGAACGCGATGTCCGCTGAAAAGCACACCTAAATTAAAAGACAAGCATTATGAATAAATTAGGACTTATCATTTCGACGGTACTCATTGGTATCGCAATTGCCGCATCGACATTGTTCGTGGTAGACCAACGTCAGTTTGGCGTGTTGTATTCGTTCGGTCAAATTAAAGAAGTTATCACCGAGCCAGGCTTGCGCTTCAAGTTACCGCAGCCGTTTCAAAACGTGGTTTTTTTAGACCGCCGAGTTTTGACCTTGGATAGCCCAGAAACGGGATCAATTCAAACTGCTGAAAAGAAAAACTTGGTGGTAGATTGGTTGGTCAAGTGGCGCATCGCTGACGCGAAGCAGTTCATCCGTAACAACTCTGGCGGAGCCAATATTTCTACCGCAGAACAACGTTTGACCTCAGTCGTTCAAGATGCCTTGAATTCTGAAGTTACCAAGCGCACTGTGAAAGATGTGTTGTCAACCGACCGCGACAAAATCATGCTGGGCGTGCAACAGCGTTTGATAGACGATGCCAAGACATTTGGTATTGAAATTGTTGACGTACGTATCAAGCGCGTGGACTTTCCAGCCTCTGTTGCGGACTCGGTTTATCAACGTATGAAATCTGAGCGCCAGCAAGTAGCCAATGAATTACGCTCAACGGGCGGTGCTGAAGGCGAAAAAATCCGCGCAGATGCTGACCGCCAACGCGACGTTTTGGTGGCTGAAGCGTATCGCGATGCACAAAAAGTCAAAGGTGAAGGAGACGCGAAAGCTGCAGCTATTTATGCCGAATCTTTTGGTCGCGACCCACAATTTGCCCAGTTTTACCGCAGTTTGGATGCTTACAAGGCTAGCTTTAGCAAGAAAAGCGATGTTTTGGTACTTGACCCCAATTCGTCAGAGTTCTTTAAAACTATGCGTAATGGTGGTAGTGGTGGCGGATCAGTTGGTGCACCAGCTAAGAGCAAGTAAATATTAGCCTAGCAAAGCCATTTCGAGGTATAATCGAATGGCTTTGCATATCGCAGGGCGCACGTTAGCCGCCATTCCATTGGCTAGCGCAAGTAATATCTTAAAAGGAAATTCAAAATGATCGCATCATCGATTAAGGCTGAAGTTGTAAAAGCCAATGCGCGTAGCGCTAACGATACAGGTAGCACCGAAGTCCAAGTGGCTTTGTTGACTGCTCGTATCAACGAACTCACACCCCATTTCAAGTTGCACGCCAAAGATCATCACGGTCGTCGCGGTTTGTTGCGCATGGTTAACAGTCGTAAGAGCTTGTTAGCTTATTTGAACCGTAAAGACCACGACCGTTATGTTGCGTTGATCGCAAAATTGGGTTTGCGAAAATAAGTTTGATTAGCAAGTTTGCTAAAGTAATTTTTCATTTTTATAAATGAAAACATGCCTGAGTCGGTACTGCTTAGTACTACTAACTCAGGCATTTTTGTTTCAGGGAAGAAAGTAGAGAATGCGAGCTGTGTCATTCCAAAAAGCCATCTTTAAATTGATTCAAGTAATTGATTTGTAAGTGTTTTTTTGGAATGGCATTGTGTTCATGGTTTCTGCTCTGAAGTGTCGCAATTCAGTTTGAATTGCTTGTTTTTTTCAGGAGTTACAAAATGACAATGTTCAAAAAAGTATCGAAAACATTCCAATGGGGTCAACACACCGTCACCATGGAAACAGGCGAAATCGCTCGCCAATCTAGCGGCGCTGTGCTGTTGGATATGGACGGCACAGTCGTTCTTGCAACAGTCGTCGGCAAAACCGAAGGCAAAGCAGGGCAAGATTTCTTCCC
>JBEGUP010000104.1:0-14016 GCA_041178825.1 Pseudomonadota bacterium
TCACGCGTAGCCTCCCACAGCTCTAGCACTTTTTGCTCTTGCTCCAAGCGTAGCTCAAACGCATCGTCAGGATGGTAGTGAACCAGGCACTTCACCACCTGTTCCGTCGGCCAATGGATCAAAGCGCTACCGATAGAACGTGTCCCATCAAACCGCAAGGGGCGCGAACCTGGCAGCTCAACCGGCCGCCCCACCCACCAGCCACGACCTGTGGCACTCGCCAGTGCATCTGCACCATAAGCGCCACCATCAATCAACACACCTGTTTGACCTTGCATATGATGGCTGCGCTCAACTTGCTCGGCCGCCTTGACCAATAATTTCTTCAAAGCAGGAATGCGTGATTCATTAACCCCTGCCTCTCGCACCATGTCTAAAAACTGGCTACGGTGGTCAAAAGCCATCACGCACAACTCACTCCAATCTGGTCTTGCCGCAGTGACACGGTGCAGATGCGCTAATTGCTGGTCTGCATCTACTTTCGGATTACGTGTGCCGCCAAACCAATGCGACAACTCTGCCGGTGTGGGCATCGCAGCCGAGCACGCGTGGCGCGACACCACGATGGCACCGCAAGCATTGGCTACTTGCGTTGACTCTGCCCAATTTTTGCCCTGCAGCAAGCTGGCCATCAAGCCCGATAAAAACGCATCGCCAGCACCCAGCACATTGAGGACTTCAACGTTTTCGCCCTTGTAACTAGGTGCATCGTTGATGTTGGCTGGAATATTACCCTCAATCACGCAGCAACCCAACGAGCCGCGTTTGACAACCAAGGTCGCCTGACTCAAGCCACGCACGACGCGCAAACTGGCGATCAAATCATCCGCACCTGTTCCGCTTGCGCCTCCAGCTATGAAGAACTCCTCTTCCGTGCCCACCAGCAAATCAAACTCAGGTAGCACTTCTTGCAGCTGTTGGGTAACACGGGCATCCGCCACGTAGCGGTTTTCACCCGCACCGCGCGAGGTCAAGCCCCACAGCACAGGTCGATAATCAATATCCAACACTCGGACAACGTTATGACGTTTTGCATAGGCCAAAGCCGCCAACGAAGCCTTACGCGTCACTGGCGTGGACAAATGCGTGCCTGTGATGGCCAAAGAGCGACATTTGGCGATGAAAGACTCATCAATCAAGCTTGCATCTACCGCCATGTCTGCGCAATTTTCACGCACAAAAAGCAGCGGGAAAGTGTCTTTGTCTTTCAGCCCCAGCAACACAAGCGCCGTTAAACGTTCCGCATCCACTTGCACTTGGCTGGTGTCGCAGCCTTCTTGCTGCAACGATTCGGTCAAAAATCGGCCCATTTGCTCGTTGCCCACGCGCGAAATCATGGCGCTTTTCAGCCCCAAACGAGCCACGCCAAAGGCTAGGTTGGCAGAGCTACCACCCAAATACATCGCCATGCTGCGGGCGTCTTCTAGGCGGCTACCAAACTGCTGCGCATACAAATCGACAGCAAGCCGGCCTAGACAAGCGATATCAACAGGGCGACCAGAGGGAAAATTAAAAGTTTGTGACATGACGAGAAATTATACGGAAATATATTTCTCTTTACAATCTTTTTTAGCAATTTTTTTCTATTTTAATAATTCCAACAATGAATTTTGTTGGAATTATTTGAAAATCACCGTCTTATGGCCGCTGATCAAGACCCTGCGCTCACTGTGCCATTTGACCGCACGCGCCAAAACTTGGCTTTCAGTGTCTCGCCCCTGCGCGGTCAGGTCGTCAACCGTCAAACTGTGGTCAACGCGGGCCACATCTTGCTCAATAATCGGGCCTTCGTCCAAATCTGCAGTCACATAATGGGCAGTGGCTCCAATCAACTTCACGCCTCTGTCATGCGCTTGAAAGTAGGGTTTTGCCCCTTTGAAGCTCGGTAAAAAACTATGGTGAATGTTGATAGCACGACCATTCAAAGCCTTGCACATATCGTTCGAAAGCACCTGCATATAACGCGCCAAAATCACCAGCTCAGCGCCCTCTGCTTGGATGATTTCAAGCTGTTTTGCTTCTGCCGCAGCCTTGGTTTCCACCGTCACTTTGATGTGGTGAAACGGCACGTTGTAGTTGGCGGCCAGCTGGTAAAAGTCACGATGGTTGCTGATGATGGCTTTGATATCTACCGGCAACAGGCCAGATTTCCAGCGGAACAGCAAATCGTTCAAACAATGGCCTTGCTGGCTAACCATGATCACGATGGGCATTTTTTGCGCTGCAGGGTGCAAGTCAAAGGTCATGCTCCAGCTTGCTGCGAGCTGCTTAATAGCTGCATCGATATCACCCTGAATGGCGTCTTGCGTCGCAAACTGCACGCGCATGAAAAACAGACCTGTTTGTGCGTCGTTAAACTGCGCGGCTTCCTCAATATTTGCGCCGTGTTTCAGAAGCAAGCCAGATACCGCGTGGACGATGCCTGATTTGTCGGGGCATGAGAGGGTCAGGATGTAGGTGTTCTTGGCTGTCACTGTTGTTGTGTTTTGCATGGTTTTATTCTACTTTCAGAGTTCGTGTCACGCTTACAATAGAAAAATATTTCTAAATTTACCTACTTTATTTCTACCCATGGCAAAACAAAATGCTTCCGTCTCAGCTGCCACCAGCGTGGAGTCATTGATTCGCCACATTTCCAGCGACTATGAAAATCTCAGCAAACAGTTGAAAATCATTGCGCGCTATGTAGAAGAGCACAAAGACCACATTGGCTTGGACGGCGTGCAACATGTGGCGCAACAATGTAGCGTGCAGCCCTCGGCCGTGGTGCGTTTTGCCAAACATTTTGGGTATTCTGGCTATTCTGAAATGCAAGCCATCTTCAAAGCTGGTATTTCTAAGCAACTTGCCCCTAGTCGAACCTACCAATCACGCATTCGGGACATCATCGCCTCAGACAAAGGTGGATCAATCCACTTGTCCAGCACGGACATTGCCAGTGAATTTTTGACGGGCAGTTTAGATGGCATGCAAGAGCTAAAAAACAGCATCGCATCGCCCAGTTTCAAAAAAGCGGTTGATTTACTTGCCGCCAGCGATTGCATTTGGATTGCAGCGTCGCGCCGCTCCTTCCCAGTCGCCGCGTATTTGGACTACGCCTTGCAGCACACCGACAAGCGCATTGGCTTGGTCACTGGCATGGGCGGCATGCAGCAAGGGCAAATGCGCTCTGTTCGTAAAGACGATGTGATGATTGCCATCTCGTTTTCGCCCTATGCTGAAGAAACCGTCTCGGTGGCCAAATTAGCCGTTGAGCGCGGTGCAAAGCTCATTGCGATGACCGATAGCCAAATGAGCCCACTAGCCAAATTAGCGAAAACAACGCTGATTGTGCAGGACAACTCAACCTTTGGCTTTCGCTCACTCACCAGCACCATGAGCATGGCGCAGAGCTTGTTTATTGCCTTGGCGTACACGCTGGAGCTGCCATATAAATCAAGCAGTGCAAGCAATGCAGGCAGTAGCGATACAAATTAATTCGATTTTCAAATATAATCGAAAATAATTTCTATATTTCGGTTTTACTTTCCACTCTTTACGCTTAATTCTTTACTCTTTCCTGGAATCAACATGACAAACGTCGCAGTTTTCGGCGCTGGCCGCATTGGTCGCATCCACGCATCTAACATCGCAGCACTGCCCGGTGTGAACCTCAAATACGTCAGCGACCCAGTGCCCACCTACGCCGCAGAACTTGCAAGCCAACTTGGCGCTGAAGTTGCCAGCATTGAAGCCGCATTGGCAGACAAAAGCGTGGATGTGGTCGCCATTTGCTCGTCAACCGACACACACAGCGACTTGATCACCCGCGCAGCTGCAGCAGGCAAGCATATTTTTTGCGAAAAGCCGGTTGATTTGTCTGTGCCCCGCGCAGAAGCCTGCGCCCAAGCAGTCAAAGATGCGAATGTGGCTTGCATGATTGGTTTCCAGCGCCGTTTTGACCCTACGTTCAGCGATGCCAGCCGCCGCTTGGCTGCGGGTGAGATTGGCTCACCAGAAATGCTCATCATCACCAGCCGCGACCCAGGAGCACCGCCTGCCGAGTACATCAAAGCCTCTGGCGGCATCTTTCGCGACATGCTGATTCACGATTTTGACGTTTTCCGCTGGATTTTGTGCGCCGACGGCGACGAAGCTGAGTGGTTGAGCGCCACCGGCTCGGTGCTGACTGACCCCACCATCACCGCCACAGGCGATGTGGACAGCACTGCTGTGACCATTCGCACCCGCAAAGGCCGCTTGTGCCAAATCAACACCAGCCGCCGCGCTGCCTACGGCTACGACCAGCGCTTTGAAGTCATGGGCTCGCTTGGGCTTTTGCAATGCGGCAACCACACCCCCACTGAAGTGGTGCAGTGGAACGCCAACGGCATCCATGCTGACAAGCCAGAAGCCTTCTTTTTGCAGCGCTACGCAGCGGCTTACCGTTTAGAAATCGCGCATTTCTTTGAAACTTTGCAATCTGGCGGCACCTTCAAAACCACCATTGCTGACGGCGTGGCAGCGCAAAAGCTGGCAGATGCCGCCACAGCCAGCTACAAAAGCGGTCTGCCGGTGACGTGACATCTTAATCAATAGAAACGTCATGCTTTTACAAGTAAATTCGCCTTTATCAGGCGAATTTACTGCCTAAGCAGCTATCGAATACATAGCAAAATCGCAAAGTCGAGTTTAAGCCTATTTTGAAAGAAAATTCATATCTAGCCGGCGTATTTTCTGCTTAAACAGCTATTCTATTAATAGCAAAATAACATTCCCTGTGAAACTGGTTTTAGCTGATTTTTAGCGATATGAATGCTTTATTGCCCCGCCCACTGCGGCTTTCGTTTCTCTTGAAAGGCTTTTTGGCCCTCTTTAGCGTCTTCCGTCAGTGTGAATAGGGCGATTTGGCTCTCGCAAAACGACATCGCCTCTTCAAACGACATCGCTTCCACCTTTTTCATGGTGTACAAACCACGGCGAATGGCGGCTGGTGATTTGTCCAGTATGCGGTCTAGCAGCCATTGCAGCTTGCTGTCCAAGCTTTCTAAGCCTGATTCGTCGCTGACGTAGTTGATCAGCCCAATTTCCAGCGCCTGCGCAGAAGTGATCGGCTCACCCGTGATGCACATTTCAGCCAATTTGCGCTTAGGAATCAAATGCTGCAACACCGCAAGCACTTGTGCGGGGAAGACGCCAACTTTGACTTCAGGCAGGCCAAACACAGCTTCTGGCGTGCTAACAGCCATGTCGCACATCGCCATCAGCCCCATGCCGCCAGCCATGCAAGCACCATTGACCCGTGCGATGAGAGGAATATGGCTGGCTTTGGCGCTGCGCAGCACGCGTGCCAAGTGGCCAGTGGGGTCTGAATAATCTGTGGTAAATGCGTTGGCGGACTGCAAATCAGCCCCGGCGCAGAAGGCTTTACTGCCTGCACCGGTGATGACAATGGCCAAAATGCTGCGGTTGGTCTGCGCTGCGTCAATGGCTTGCTGCAACCCCGCCAGCACGCTGTGGCTCATGGCGTTGCGCCGCGCTTCGCGGTTGATGGTGAGCCAAAGTACTGCGCCGCGTTGTTCAATCAACAGTTCAGACAAGGAGGCTTGTTCGGTGTCACTCATTTTTGAGCTTTCTAAAGAGTAGTTTCAGCAGAGTAAATTTAACGGCGTAGTTTTAGCGACCTAGATTTATCGACCTAGGATAGGAAAAATCTTGTGCAGCCCCTCTGCAATCAGCTCGACTGCCAGCGCCGTCAAAATCAAACCCATCAAGCGGGTCATGATGTTGATGCCCGTTTTCCCTAAAAACTTCGCTATGGGCTGCGCTAGTGAAAAACAAAGCGCTGTAGCCAATCCAATCACCACGCCGTAACCCACCAAGGTGAGGATTTGGACGTAGCTTTGCGCCTTGTCCGCATAAATCACCACCGTAGACATGGTGGCGGGGCCGGTTAATAGCGGGATGGTTAAGGGCACAACAGCAATACTCGCGCCGATGGCTGATTTGACCTCGGCCTCTTGCAGTTCATCTGGGTTTGATCGTGCATCAGCGGGCTGCGCGTTCAGCATGCTTAATGCCGATGTCATCAACAACAAACCACCGCCCACTTGAAAACTGGCCAATGAAATACCAAAAAATCCCAATATTTCTAAACCCAAAAGCGCACTAACCGCAATCACCACAAATGCACTGAACGAGGCGACAAGGATGGTGTGTTTGCGTTGTTGCTTCGAAAAGTTTTGTGTGTAATGAATAAAGAATGGCACGCAAGCCAATGGGTTAACGATGGCCAGCAAGGTCACTAGCGGTTTTAAGTCCATAGCCATCAACGACCTCCTGTTACATCAACAATAGAACCTGTCGTGTAGCTTGACGATTCTGACAGTAGCCAAACAATGGCTTCGGCCACTTCGTGCGCCGAACCAGCGCGATGCATAGGCACCAAAGGCGCTACTTGAGCTACTCGGTCTGGCAAACCACCAGAGGCGTGAATATCGGTGTCGATGATGCCAGGGCGCACAGCATTGACGCGAATGCCCTCCAGCGCTACTTCCTTGGCCAAACCCATGGTGAAAGTGTCAATCGCTGCCTTGCTGGCCGCGTAATCTACATATTGCCCAGGAGAGCCAATGCGTACCGCCGCGCTGGACAAATTAACAATGCTACACGCGAGGGCATATCGACCACACCCGCGTTGTTTACCAAACCGCTGATACGTCCCAGTTTTGCATCTACTGTTTCGAAGAGTCGCAACACTTGGGCTTCGACAGCCACATCCGCTTGCACTGCCATGGCCGTACCGCCAGCAGAGCGAATTTGCCGCACCACTTCGTCGGCAGCCAAGGAGTTCTTCACGTAATTCACTGCGACGGCCCAATCGTGCTTAGCGCAAAGCAAAGCTGCTGCTGCCCCAATCCCGCGTGAAGCGCCCGTGATTAAAACAACTTTTTTATGTGTCATTGATTCATTCTCTTGTGTTTTACTCAGTTGAAATCGATTCATCGACCCGTTCGCGCTAGGTAGCGTTTGCGCCAAAACACCACACCCATCGTGATGGCGATGAGCACCATCACGCCCATGGTCCACCACAGCGCGTTTTTGTTATGAATGAGGGGGAAAGTCTCAAAATTCATACCGAAGAAGCCAGTAATTAAGTTCAAGGGCAAGAAAATCGCCGTCAGTGCGGTCAAGGTTCGCATGATGTCGTTGGTGCGATTACCTTGCGCACCAAAGTAGATTTGAATCGCCGATTCTGCCGATTGCTCCAAGCGCCGCACGTGGTGCACCACACGCTCAATGTGCTCAATCACATCTCTGGCGCGAGCAATCAAAGCGTCATGCTCTGATTGGTTGATCACTGGGCTTGCCGAGCTAATGGTACTCATGGCATCAGCAATCAGAGGTTGCTCGCGCAAGGTGTCTAGCCATTCTTGCATGGCATCATGCTGCTCTTCACACAAGTCTTCTAACGTGTGCAACTGGCTGCGAATGCCGGTGAGCGCAGACCAGTTGTTAAATCGGGAATGGGGTTTTAGCAGCTCGGTTTGCCAGTTATCGAGTTGAACTGTTAGTTCTTTGCGCAAATCTAAATAGCTGTCCACCATGGCATTGACCATGCGCAGCACCAAATCGACAGGATTGGTGGGAATACGATTACGCGCATTCGCAGCATCCAAGCCAGAGCTGGCATCGGCTAAAAATCGTTGAATAAAGCTTTTCGCCGAATAACAATCACGCGGATGTATGCTGATCAGCAAGCGGTCAAACACCGCAAAACCTACAGCCTTTGAGCTGATACGGCTCAGTCCAGGAAGCGTATTATTCGGCTTGATGCGCGGCTTCCCGCCCTGCCCGTGGTAGGCTTCAATCGCGGCTTCATGCTCAGCCTCAGCGCGCATCTCTGTCTGCGTTGCCAAGCGGCGAAAGATGATCAAGTCGTAAACAGAGGTGTAATCGTAATGCGACGGGTGTACGGCAGAGGCCAAATCTTGGCAATGCAAATCTAACATGGTCGAGCCGCCTACTTGCTGTGCCAGAGTCTGCAAAGCTGGTAAATCCGTCTGCATCGTTTCACGGTCAGTAAACACCCACACAAAACCGTCGCTAGGCGGGCTGCTAGGCAGTTGATCTACAAACTGCAAGCTGCCTTGGGTAAAGATGACGATTTGCATATGTTTTGCGGTTTGATTTCTGTTCGGTTTTGGCGAAATGTTATTGGCGGATTAATCGCGCTGCATCCCGTGCAAAATATGTCAAGATGCCATCTGCACCGGCGCGTTTAAAAGCCAGCAGGCTTTCCATCATCACAGCATCATGATCCAGCCAGCCATTTTGTGCGGCGGCTTTGAGCATGGCGTATTCACCACTGACTTGATAAGCAAACGTCGGCACTTTGAACTCGTCTTTAACGCGGCGCACGATATCTAAGTAAGGCATGCCGGGCTTGACCATCACCATGTCCGCACCCTCGGTGATATCCAGCGCCACTTCACGCAGGGCCTCATCGCTATTACCGGGGTCCATTTGGTATACTTTTTTATTGGCCGTGCCCAAGTTGGCTGCTGAGCCCACGGCATCTCGAAACGGGCCATAAAACGCCGACGCGTACTTGGCACTGTAGGCCATGATGCGGGTGTGGATGAAGCCATTGGTCTCCAGCGTACGGCGAATCGCTCCGATGCGGCCATCCATCATATCGCTAGGGGCAACAATATCCACACCTGCTTGCGCCTGAGTGAGCGCTTGCTTACATAACGCCTCAACCGTGGCATCGTTCATGATGTAGTTGTTCTCTGACGGGTTTGGGTCTAGCAATCCGTCTTGGCCGTGGCTGGTGAAAGGGTCTAGCGCCACGTCGGTCATCACGCCTAATTCGGGAAAACGCTTTTTCAATTCACGCACCACACGCGGCACCAAGCCGCCGGGGTTGAAGGCTTCTTTGCCATCAGGAGTTTTCAAACTCGCGTCAATCACGGGGAATAGCGCCATCACGGGGATGCCCAGTTTCACGCACTCTTCGGCGACAGGCAGCAACAAATCCAGGCTCACGCGTTCGACGCCAGGCATGGATTTGACGACTTCACGGCGGTTTTGGCCATCCAGCACAAAGACGGGGTAGATCAAATCGTTGGCAGTGACGGCATGTTCACGCACCAAATTGCGGGTAAACGCATCGCGGCGCAGGCGACGAGGACGGTTACTGGGAAAAGCGGCAAATTGCGTCATGTTGAACTTTAACTTTCAAGATTTTTCGTTGGCGATTTGTTGGCGACTTGTTGGTTTAAACCGACACCACGCCGATATTAGCAATGATACCTTCTAAGACTCACTTCGACAGAACCTTATAAGCACCTTTATGACTACCCTAGCCCACTGCCAAGAACGCGATTCAAACGACCCTTTACGCTCACTCAAAGACCACTTCTCCCTGCCGCCCGGCGTGATCTACCTTGACGGCAACTCGCTGGGCGTGCTACCCAAAGCCACCGCCGCCCGTGTCGCCGAAGTGGTGACGCAGGAATGGGGCGTGGGTCTGATCCGCAGCTGGAACACCGCCGGCTGGTTTGAGTCGCCGCAAAAAGCCGGCAACAAAATCGCCCGACTGATTGGCGCGAACGCCGGTGAGGTCGTCGCCACCGACACCACCTCGATCAACCTGTACAAAGTACTCAGCGCCGCACTCAATATCGTCGCCGCCGACGCACCCAGCCGCAAACTGATCGTCAGCGAGCGCAGCAACTTCCCGACCGACCTGTACATCGCCGAAGCGCTGTGCCAGGAGCGCGGCTACAGCCTGAAACTGGTGGAGCCGGACGAGATTACCGCGTCTTTGACTGCCGATGTGGCGATTTTGATGCTCACCCACGTCAATTACCGAACCGGCGCAATGCACGACATGGACGCCGTGACCCATGCCGCACACGCCGCCGGCATCCTGACCGTGTGGGACTTGGCACACAGTGCAGGAGCTGTTCCCGTTGATTTGACCAGTGCCAAAGCCGACTTTGCCATCGGCTGCGGCTACAAATACCTCAACGGCGGCCCCGGTGCGCCGGCGTTTGTGTGGGTCAACCCAAAACACGCCGAGCGTTTCTGGCAGCCGCTGGCCGGCTGGTGGGGACACGCCACACCGTTTGCGTTCACCCCCGACTACCGCCCCGCCCCCGGCGTAAACCGCTATTTGTGCGGCACTCAGCCCATCATCAACATGGCGGCGCTGGACTGCGGGCTGGACGTGTTCATGGCCGCCGAGGCGCTGGGCGGCATGGCTGCGCTGCGTGAAAAATCGCTGGCGTTGACAGATTTGTTCATTGCTTTGGTTGAAGAACGCTGTGCTGACTTCGGGATTGGTCTGGCGACGCCGCTGGCTCATGAAAAACGCGGGTCGCAGGTCTGCCTGACACGAGAACATCGCGCAGGGTTGGGCGGCGATTCTGGAGCCTTCGCCATCGTGCAAGCCTTGATCGCCCGCGGCGTGATCGGCGACTACCGGGCTGGCGACGGTCAAGTGCACAAAGACATCATGCGCTTTGGCCTCACGCCGCTGTATGTCGGGTTTGAAGATGTCTGGCATGCAGTTGAACATTTGCGCCAAGTCCTGGTCTCAGAAGAATGGAAACGCCCCGAATTCAACCAGAAACACGCGGTGACTTGATGAGCGGCTGCCCCTACACCCCACCCGACCCAGCGCAGCACGGCGCGCAGCTGGATTTCAGCCAGGACATGAGCTACGGCGATTATCTACAGCTGGATGCGATTTTGAACGCGCAAAAGCCGCTTTCGCCCGACCACAACGAGATGCTTTTCATCATCCAGCACCAGACCAGCGAGCTGTGGATGAAGCTGATGCTGCATGAGCTGCACGCCGCCATGCGCTGCGTGGCCACGGACGACCTGCACAGCGCTTTCAAAATGCTTGCGCGAGTCAGCCGCATCATGGGTCAGCTGGTCACAGCGTGGGACGTACTGGCGACCATGACGCCGCCCGAGTACAGCGCGATTCGCCCCTACTTAGCACAGTCAAGCGGTTTCCAGAGCGCGCAATACCGCTGTATCGAATTCGCTTTAGGAAACAAAAATGCCACCATGCTCAAACCCCACGCACACCGGGCCGACCTACTGGCACAGGTGCAGGCTGCGTTTGAAGCGCCTTCACTTTATGACGAAGCTCTCAAACTATTGGCACGACGCGGTCTAGCTGTACCCGATTCGCACATCCAGCGCGATTGGACCCTGCCTTACCAAGCCAGTGATACCGTTGAACAAGCTTGGCTGGTGGCCTACCGCGACCCCAAACAGCACTGGGAGCTGTACCAACTTGGCGAAAAGCTGACCGATCTGGAAGATAGCTTTCGTCTCTGGCGCTTCCGGCACGTGACGACAGTGGAGCGTATCATCGGCTTCAAACGCGGCACAGGCGGCACCGGCGGCGTGAGTTATTTGCGCAGCATGTTGGACGTCATCCTATTTCCTGAAATCTGGAAGCTTAGAACGGATTTGTAAAATCTCACTACTAATATCAACTAGGAATTTCAGCATGGGCAGCTTTCAAAACATCACTTCCTACGACGGCATTGAATTTTCCGCTTATGTTGCCCAACCTAGCGGCGCACACAAAGCTGCCATAGTGCTTTTGCAGGAGATTTTTGGTGTCAACAGCCACATTGAGGCGATGGCAGATGCCCATGCAGCGCAAGGCTATTTGGCTGTCGCGCCCAGCACGTTTCACCGCGTCAAAGTGGATGTCAATTTGGGCTACACGGTTGACGACGTTAACGCAGGCAAAGATCTGAAAGCAGCCGCTGAAGCGATTCCAACATTGGTAATGCAAGACGTTCAGTCAGCCGTAGATTTTGCCTTGAAGCAACTACCCGTCGGCAAAAAAGTGGGGATGGTAGGTTACTGCTGGGGTGGCTTGCTAACTTGGCGAGCTGCTTCGTTAATCCAAGGCATCAGCGCGGCAGTACCTTATTACGGCGCTGGTATGACTGTAGGGGCAGAGCTGACGCGGCAACCGCAGTGTCCCGTCATGGTGCATTTTGGTGACCAAGACGCCAGCATTCCGATGGAAACTGTTCACACTTTTTCACACGCACAGTCAAAAGTTGAAGTGCAGATTTATTCTGCCAATCATGGCTTTAATTGCGATCAGAGAGGCGCTTTTAACGCGCCTGCTGCTGAACTTGCATTTAAACGAACTTTAGATTTTTTTACTATTAATTTAGTAGCATCTTAAGCTTATAATACGCCGGCTATGGTCGAATTTATAGCTTAATTTTTACTATTTTTTACACAATGAAAATATTGCCACCAAATCTATCGCCAAAACACTTTGAATGGGGTTGCGCCACCTCATCTTTTCAGATCGAAGGAGGAACCTCCGAAGGTGGACGCGTCGCCACCATTTGGGATGATTTTTGTGCGCAACCTGGTCGCATCAAAGACGCAAGTGACGGCGCTATTGCTTGCGACCACTTTCACCGTTATGCCGATGACGTGAAGCTGATTGCAGACTTGGGTTTTAAGCACTACAGGTTTTCGATCGCTTGGGCGCGTATTGTGAATGCGGACAACAGCGTGAACATGGCAGGTGTTGATTTCTACAGTCGCTTGCTGGATGAATTAGCGAAATACAACATCACACCTAACGCAACGCTGTTTCATTGGGACTTACCTTCACACCTAGAAGGTGGCACACCTAGAAGGTGGCTGGCTGAATCGTGAAACGGCCTATCGTTTTGCGGATTATGCGGCTTTGGTTGCCGAGCATTTGGGCGATAGGTTGCCCCGTGTAGCAACGTTGAATGAGCCATGGTGTTCAGCATTTTTAGGTCATGATTTGGGGGTTTTCGCGCCCGGGCTTAAAAACCGTGAGAGCTCTTTGAGTGCGGCACACCATTTAATGCTTGCACATGGTCTAGGCATTCAAGCTTGGCGCAGCCGCTTGCCACAAACCTCGTTGGGTATTGTGCTGAACCCCGAGTTGTGCGATCCGTTGACTTCTAAAGCTGAAGATATTCAAGCTGCAAAAATGGCGGAGTATGAGCGTAACGACAGTTTTTTAAACCCGCTATTTGGCAGAGAGTGGCCTAGCGTGTTGCTGGATCAAATGGGTTCGCGCTTAGCTGATCGCCAGGCTGGGGATTTGAAAATCACCGCACAACCTATGGATTTCATCGGTTTGAATTACTACACCCGCTCCATTGCCAAAGCGCCAATCAACCTAGAAGATGCCAAACGAGGCTACACCTTTGTGCCGCCTGACGCAGCAGATACGACCAAGCAACTCACAGACATTGGCTGGGAAATTTACCCCGAAGGTTTGAAGCGGGTCGTCAATAACTTAACTCAAAACTGGCCGTTGCCACCGATTTGGATCACTGAAAACGGTGCCGCTGATAACACGCCAGTCGTCAACGGCAGCTGCAATGACGATATGCGTTGTTCCTATATTGAGCAGCATTTGAACAAAATGTCAGAGCTCATCACAGAAGGAACAAACATACGCGGTTATTACGTTTGGAGTTTGCTAGATAACTTTGAATGGGCGCATGGTTACAGCGAGCGTTTCGGGGTGGTGCATGTGGACTTTGAAACGCAAGCGAGAACACAAAAGAAAAGCGCTTTGATGGTGAAGGCGTTTTTGAAGTCTTAAAAGCGCATGATACTGAAACACAAAAGGGGCTTGTAAGCCCCTTTTTTAATGTCTATCGTGTTCTCAAATTTTCTCTTCCTTAACCACCTTTGACAGAACCAGCCAACAAGCCGCGCACAAAGAAACGCTGTAAAGAGAAGAATACAGCCACAGGCACAGCGATGGATACAAAAGCCGTGGCCGTCAAAATCTCCCAACTTTCACCACGCGAGCCTAGCAAGTCATTGAGCTTGATGGTCAGCACAACTTGATCAGGCGCTTTACCTAAAAACACCAATGCTATCAAAAAGTCATTCCAAACCCACAGAAATTGGAAAATGGCAAAACTAGCGAGTGCCGGGATCGACAAGGGCAGTACGATGCTGGTAAATATTTGAAAA
>JBEGUP010000105.1:0-7182 GCA_041178825.1 Pseudomonadota bacterium
CTGTGGGACACCGTGCCGCAGTGGGTGGTTTCAAGTGCCGCAGAGGCCGGTTTGACTAATGGTTACGATCACCCGACACGCTTGGGCGCAGACCGTTGGGTGGCCATGATAGGTGCACGCCACCACTTGCTGGCGCGTGGCGGACAGGGTCCTTTGGTAGTGGTGATGGTGGGTACGGCTGTGACTGTGGAAGCAATCGACGCTGGCGGCAAGTTTTTGGGTGGCATTATCATTCCCGGCCACGGCATCATGTTGCGAGCTTTAGAGTCAGGCACGGCTGGCCTGCATGTGCCCACAGGTGATGTGGTTGATTTCCCCACAAATACCAGCGACGCCCTCACCAGTGGCGGTACGTTTGCCATTGCCGGCGCGGTTGAGCGCATGATTCAGCACGTCCGCCAGCGCTGTGGCGCAGAGCCAGTCTGTATCATGACCGGCGGCGCAGGCTGGAAAATGGCACCTAGTATGAGTGTGCCGTTTGAATTGGTGGACAGCTTGATATTTGATGGCTTGTTGGTGATTGCGAAGTCGCGCTTTACATCACCCGCGCTCTAACGCTTTTGCCTTTCACGCGCCCATTGTTCAGCTTCAACATCGCCTCTTTGGCGATCTCACGCTTCACGGCAACAAAAGTTGAAAACTCGGTCACGCTGATTTTGCCGATCTGCTCGCGGGTGTAAGCTGTGCCGCCTTCGTCGCTGGTCAGTGCGCCCAGCACGTCACCGGGGCGGATTTTCTCTTTGCGGCCACCCAAGATGTGAATGGTCGCCATCGGTGGCACCAATCGATTGTTGCTCGTTGGTGTGAGTTCTTCTACTTTGTGCCAAACTGATTCACGGTTTTGGTATTGTTCAATCTTGCCGACAAAACCCATCTCGTCCATGCTGGCCAGGTTCAGCGCAAGGCCGGATTCACCCGCGCGGCCGGTGCGGCCGATGCGGTGGATGTGGATTTCAGCATCTGGCGTCACATCGACGTTGATAACGGCTTCCAGCTGGTCGATATCCAGCCCGCGCGATGCCACATCGGTAGCGACCAGTACCGAGCAGCTGCGGTTGGCAAATTGCACCAGCACTTGGTCGCGCTCTCGCTGCTCTAATTCACCATAAAGCGCCAAGGCGCTAAAGCCCTGCGCTTGTAACAACGTCACCAATTCACGGCACTGGTTTTTGGTGTTGCAAAAGGCTAGGGTGCTGACGGGGCGGAAATGGTTGAGTAGTAAGGCAACAGTGGGCAGGCGGTCAGCGCGTGTCACTTGGTAAAAGCGCTGCTCGATCAGGTTTTCAGCGTGTTGCGATTCAACCTTGATGGTCTGTGGGTCGCGCATGAACTTGTTGGCGATGCCAGCAATCCCCTCAGGGTAGGTGGCAGAAAACAGCAGGGTTTGGCGTTCTTTGGGGCATTGTTTCACCACCGTCACAATGTCGTCCAAAAAGCCCATGTCCAGCATGCGGTCAGCTTCGTCCAGCACCAGTGTGTTGAGCGCTTCCATTGACAAGTATTCACGTTCAAGGTGGTCCATGATGCGACCTGGCGTGCCTACAACGATGTGCGCACCGTGCTCTAAGCTGGCGCGCTGTCCGCGCAACGGTACACCGCCACACAGGGTCACGATTTTGATGTTTTCTTCAGCACGAGCCAAGCGACGCAGCTCAGTCGTCACTTGGTCGGCCAATTCGCGGGTCGGGCACAGCACCAAGGCTTGCACCGCAAATCGTCGTGGGTTCAGGTTAGCTAGCAGCGCCAACGCAAAAGCAGCCGTTTTGCCACTGCCGGTTTTGGCTTGGGCGATCAAGTCTTTGCCAAGCAAGGCGATGGGTAAACTGGCTGCTTGGATGGCGGTCATCTCGGTGTAGCCGAGCTTATCTAAGTTTGCTAAGGTGGCTGGATTTAGAGGCAGGGTCGCGAAACTGCTTACGTTGGTAGGAGGTGTCATCCTCCTATTATCGTGATTTCGCCCATAAAAAGGCGTTTTAACCTAGGGAAAACACGTAGAAATACACTTTTGTACCGTTAAACTCAGCTAATGATGGAAGCACTTTATATTTCAACAGGCGTTGTCGCTTTGGCTGAAATGGGCGACAAAACGCAACTTTTGGCCTTTATTCTTGCCGCTAGGTTCAAAAAGCCTGTTCCTATCATTCTTGGCATCTTGCTAGCCACCTTGGTCAACCACGGTTTGGCGGGCGCTTTGGGGGCTTGGATTACCAGCGTCGTTAGCCCCGACGCCATGCGCTGGGTGCTGGGTTTGTTGTTTATTGGTATGGCTATCTGGACGCTGATTCCTGACAAAATTGAGGAAGAAGAGACACAAATCGCTCTAAAACTGGGTGTATTCGGTGCAACCTTGGTCACGTTTTTTCTCGCGGAAATGGGCGACAAAACTCAAATCGCCACCGTTGCTTTAGCTGCGCACTACGTCGCACCGTTGATGGTCGTTGTTGGGACGACCTTGGGCATGCTGATTGCGGATGTGCCAGCCGTCTTTGTGGGCAACAAGTTTGCGGCGAAGATCCCCATGAAACTGGTACACAGCATTGCCGCTGGCATCTTTGCCATCATGGGCGTTCTGACACTACTGAAGGCGGAAAAGTTGTTTCAGTAATCTACATGGGTGTCATCAAACCACTATCAAACGGTTGTCCATGCTCCATCAGTGTCACTAGATTGAATCACCGCGGCTACAAATTGCACGCCTAGCAAACCATCTAAAGAGTTCGGAAAATGCAACGCCAGCGGGTTGGCAGCTTGGTCTGAGCGTCGCGCTGCGATTGCTTCTGCCGCGTCTGAGTATAAATTTGCAAAGGCCTCATGAAAGCCTTCTGGGTGTCCAGCCACGATACGAGACGATCTTGCCGTCAAAGGCAAAGTACCTGGTCCATTCGGCGTTCGATTTTGCGAAGGTGCTCCCAACGGCTTGAAAGTCAAGGCTTGCGGGCACTCCTGCTGCCATTCCAAACTTCCAAGCGAGCCGCTGACGCGTATACGCAGTGCATTTTCCACGCCCGCTGCCGCCTGAGTCACCCAAAAGCTACCCCGTGCGCCGTTACTCAGCCGCAGCATCGCCCCAGCAAAGTCGTGCGTGATGCGATCAGGCACGATGCTGCCGACCTCAGCCGCCACTTCGCTTACTTCCAACCCTGTGATGAAGCGCAGCAAATTGTGCGCATGTGTGCCGATGTCGCCCATCACCAGCGACGGACCACCGCGCTCTGGGTCTTCTTTCCATGCTTTTTTGCCTGGCCCAGCTGCAGCTCGGCCGCCTTGCACATATTCAACTTGCACTAGGCGAATTTCACCCAGTTCACCATTCGCCACCATCGCCTTGGCTTGACGCACCATCGGGTAGCCGGTGTAGTTGTGTGTCAGGCAAAACACCAAACCACTGTCCTTTACCCGTTGGTGCAGTTGTGTAGCCTCGGACAGTGTGTTTGTCATCGGCTTATCGCAAATCACGTCAAAACCCTGCGCCAATGCTTCAAAAGCAAATGCAAAATGGCTGTCGTTTGGCGTCATGATGGCCACTACATCAGCGCCATCCTGTGTGTCGCGGTTGCGCTTAGATTCTGCTTTCAGTAGTGCCATGCCATCCGCATAGCAGCGCTCCGCCGCCAAACCTAGCTCACGCCCTGCAGCGATAGATTTTTCTGGGTTGGACGACAGCGCAGCAGCTACCAGCTCATAGCGGTCATCCAACCTTGCAGCTTGTCGGTGCATCGCGCCTATGAACGAGCCCGGCCCGCCACCTATCACAGCCAAGCGTAGCCGGCGACCCAACATAGAAATAACAGGATTCAACGACATACGGCTTACTTTCTGTACTGAAATATTTACTTACCCCATCGCAGAACCATAGGATCTAGACGACGTGCGGTTTCAATCAGCCCCGTTCGGGTGTCTGGATGCTGTGCAGGGAAGGGGTGGCGTGGTGCTTCACAGGCAATCACACCACCTTCTTTCATCAAAGACTTGCAGGCCAGCAAACCACTTTGGCGATTCTCGTAATTGATCAATGGCAACCATTGTTGGTACAGAGCTGCAGCCTCATCGCGTTTGCCAGCAGCAAAGGCATCTACAATTTTACGTATACCGTCTGGATACGCGCCACCCGTCATTGCTCCTGTGGCTCCTGCTTGCAAGTCGGGCATCAACGTGATTGCTTCTTCACCATCCCAAGGCCCTTCGATAGCAGAGCCACCCAAGCGAATCAATTCGCGCAACTTAGATGCAGCACCGGGCGTTTCAATTTTGAAATAAGAAACTTGCTTGATCTCATTGGCCATGCGCGCCAATAAAGCAGCAGAAAGAGTTGTCCCGCTGACGGGCGCGTCTTGAATCATGATGGGAATGTCGAGGGCATCTGACAAACGGGTAAAGAACTCAACAGTTTGCGTTTCTGGCACGCGTATCGTCGCGCCGTGGTAAGGCGGCATCACCATCACCATGGCGGCACCCACTTGTTGAGCACGCAAGCTGCGCTCCAGACAAATTTGCGTGCTGAAATGGGTAGTGGTCACAATCACCGGTACGCGACCTTTGACGTGTTCCAAAATGGTGGTGGTCAAGGTGTCACGTTCGATATCAGACAACACAAATTGCTCAGAAAAATTAGCCAAAATGCATAAACCATTAGAACCGGCATCGATCATGAAATCGACAGCGCGTTTTTGACTAGCTAGATCAAGCCCTCCCGATTCAGTAAATGTCGTAGGAACAACTGGGAAGACGCCTTTAAAGCGTGGCGTGATGTGGTTTTGAGAAATAGTCATAATCAATTCGTTTTATTTTTGTTGTAAACATCAATACATACAGCACCTAGCAAGACCAAGCCTTTAATAACCTGCTGCCAATCAATGCCAATACCCATGATGGACATGCCATTGTTCATGACCCCCATGATGAATGCGCCAATGACAGCACCAAGCACCTTGCCCACACCGCCGGAAGCGGATGCACCGCCGATAAAGCAAGCGGCAATCACATCCAATTCAAAACCCAAGCCAGCTTTTGGCGTGGCGGTGTTCAAGCGTGCGGCAAAGATCAAACCAGCCAATGCTGCCAACACTCCCATATTGATGAAGGTGTAAAAAGTCAAACGCTCTGTCTTGATGCCGGATAAACGCGCTGCTTTTTCGTTGCCACCGAGTGCGTAAATGCGTCTACCGACTGTTGTTTTTGAGGTCACAAAATCATAAGCAAACATCAACAAAAGCATCACAATCAGCACGTTAGGCAAGCCTTTGTAAGACGACAACAGGTAGCTGAATGCAGCAATCATGGCTACAAAAACGAGGTTCTTCAAAACAAAAAACGCAGTCGGTTCGTTGTCCATGCCGTGTTTGATGCGGTCCGCCCTGTCACGCACCTTGCTGATGAGTAAACCCAATGCAATCAAAATACCCACTACCAAAGACAAAACGCGCAGGTTCTCCCCCGAGAAAGGGTCAGGAATAAAGCCAGTGCTCAACAATTGAAAATCGGCGGGAAAAGGGCCCACCGATGAACCGCCTAGTACCGCAAGTGCCAAACCTTTAAATACCAGCATGCCAGCCAAGGTCACAATGAACGACGGTATTTTGTAAAACGCTACCCAATAGCCCTGTGCTGCGCCAATAGCTCCACCTAAAATCAGGCAGATAAGCGTTGCTGGTACAAAATGCATCTCGTATTCAACCATCAACACAGCGGCAACCGCGCCAATGAATCCGCATACAGAGCCTACAGACAGATCTATATGCCCTGCGACGATGACAAGCAACATACCCAGCGCCATCACAATGATGTAGCTGTTTTGCAAAATCAAGTTGGTCAGATTAAGCGGTTGAAACAGTGTGCCATCCGTCATCATCTGAAAAAATACCATGATGGCTACGAGTGAGATCAATAGCCCATATTCGCGCAGGTTATTTTTTAGGAAGCTGACACCCCTTGTTGGGTTTTTCGTTTCTAAATTAGTTGTTGTCATGTCAATTCACTCCGGACGTCACGATAGATCGCATAATTTTTTCTTGGGTCGCATCTGCAGCTGCAAATTCAGCGACAAACGCACCTTCGTTGAGCACACAAATTCTGTCACACATGCCCAGCAGTTCGGGCATTTCACTTGAAATCATGATCACACATTTGCCCTCGCTGGCCAGTTGCGCAATGATGGTGTAAATTTCATACTTAGCACCCACGTCAATGCCTCGTGTGGGTTCGTCCAAGATAAGCACTTCAGGGTTTGAAAACAACCATTTACTCAACCATTTACTCAACACAACCTTTTGCTGGTTGCCGCCCGATAAGTTGACGGTACGCGCAAACACGTTAGGGCTGCGAATATTCAGCTTTTGCCGATAGTCTTCTGCCACCTTGAATTCAACGCCTTCGTCGATTACTGTGTATTTAGATACCGCTTCCAAGTTCGCCAGCGTGGTGTTCCAGGCAATGGTTTCGTCTAAAACCAAGCCGTAGCCTTTGCGGTCTTCCGTTACATAGGCAATGCCGTGATCGATGGCTTTTTGGACGGTGCTGGTGTCAATGGCTTTGCCATGTAGAAGAACTTCACCGCTGATACCTTGGCCGTAAGTGCGTCCAAAAACGCTCATCGCCAATTCGGTGCGACCTGCACCCATCAGCCCAGCAATGCCCACAATTTCGCCGCGCTTGACGTGTAAGTCAACGCCTTTGATGATTTGTCTATCAGCGTGTACATCGTGGTGAACATGCCAGTTTTTGATCTCAAAAACGGTATCCCCAATGTTGGGGGTGCGCTTGGGGTAGCGATTCGCCATCTCACGCCCCACCATGTGCTTGATGACCTGGTCTTCGCTAATAGGCTCCTGCGTGCAATCCAGCGAGGCCACAGTGGCACCATCACGCAGCACGGTGATGGCATCGGCCACTTTGGCTATTTCGTTGAGTTTGTGCGAGATCAAAATGCAGGCGATACCCTGGCGTTTGAGCTCTAAAAGCAACTCCAGCAAGGCGTCACTGTCGGTTTCGTTCAAGCTCGCCGTAGGCTCGTCTAAAATCAAGAGCTTGACTTCTTTGGACAAGGCTTTTGCAATTTCGATCAGCTGCTGTTTGCCCACGCCTAAATTGGTAATCAGTGCGTTGGGCGATTCTTTCAAGCCTACTTTTTTGAGCAATGCTTGCGTTTTTAGAAAAGATGTATTCCAGTCAATCACGCCATACTTG
>JBEGUP010000106.1:0-6174 GCA_041178825.1 Pseudomonadota bacterium
GCTACTTTGCACGCCAACAGTGCCAACCAGGCTTTGGATCGGATTATCAATTTCTTCCCAGAAGAACGGCGTGCACAATTATTGATGGACTTGTCACTCAACTTGCGTGCTTTTGTATCTCAGCGTCTGGTTGCCAAAGAAGACGGCAAAGGCCGAACAGCGGCCATCGAAATCATGCTGAATACACCGCTGATTTCAGATTTAATTTTCAAAGGCGAGGTCACGGAAATCAAAGAAATCATGAAGAAAAGCCGCAATTTGGGCATGCAAACTTTTGACCAAGCGTTATTCGACGCTTACGAGTCATTCACGATTTCATACGAAGATGCGTTGCGCAATGCCGATTCCGTGAACGATTTGCGCCTACAAATCAAACTATCCAGTGAGCGCGGCAAAAATAAGAATTTAGCTGAAGGTACCGAGCACTTTATGGTGGTTTAAAAAACCACACGCAGCTTAAAAGCAAAAAGAAAGCCGTTTGACGAGGCGGCGACTCTTTTAAAGTTCGTTTATTTTTGCTTGGCTTCTTCTTCGCTGATGATTTCAAAGCTGCGAACAACTTTCACAACACCTGACACGCCGCGAGCAATCTCTGTGGCGATATCAGCTTCACGCTGTGAAACTCGACCCATCAAATAAACCACACCGCGCTCTGAAACGACTTTGAACGCATTGAATGGCAGCTCCTTCGAGTCGACGAAACCAGATTTGACACGTGTCGTGAGCAATGTATCACTTGAGCGCTCTTTCAATGTTGACGTGCTGCTAGCAATCGTTAACTCATTGACCACAAGTTTGACATTCTCAACTTGAAAAACCAATTGCTCTGCCGCTAATTTGTCACTATTCCCTGCCACTTCACCGGTGAGCAGTACGCGGCCGTTGTAGCTGGTGACATTGAAATTACCGCGTTCACCAAATTTTTCTTTCAAGCGATTAACCGATCGAATCTCAATACCTTCGTCATTCAGTTGAGCACCTGAAGAGCGGCGGTCAGTCGCAACCATGACAGTACCTGCCATCACGCCGCCGACAACCAAGGCTGCGCACCCGCCTAAGCCGCTCAGCGCACTGGTTAATACGAGTGTTTTAACAACAATCGATGAAGATTTTTGCAATTTATCAAACATAGTCATACAGACTCCTTTTCACCCAATAATTGTTGATCAACACCATCACACAAGCAATGCAAGGCCAAAAGATGCACCTCTTGAATCCGCGCGGTTCTGTCATGCGGCACGCAAATGTGAACATCTGTTTCACGCAAAGCGGCAATCATTTTCCCGCCGCCTTTGCCAGTTAGCGCAATCACCGTCATATCGCGTTCATGCGCAGCTTCGATGGCTTTTAAAACATTGCTTGAGCTGCCGCTGGTCGTGATGGCAATCAGCACGTCGCCCGCTTGTCCAAGCGCGCGCACTTGTTTGGCGTAAATCACGCTGAAATCGTAGTCGTTGGCGATGGCGGTGATGATGGAGCTATCGGTTGTCAACGCCAGCGCCGCCAATTCTGGGCGCTCGCGTTCGTAACGTCCCACAAACTCAGCCGCAAAATGCTGCGCATCAGCTGCTGACCCGCCATTACCGCAGGCTAAAACCTTGCCGCCACTGGTGACGCAGGACAGCAAGGCCTGCACAGCCTCTGCAATGGGTTTACTTAATACTTGTGCAGACTGGTACTTCAAGTCTGCGCTGTCGATGAAATTTTGTTCTATGCGTTGCTCTAACATGGTGACAATGATAACCCGTGTTACAAATGCCTATGTGTCTGGTTCTTCAATTAATGTTACGGGGTGTCACGCCGCTTCAAAAGCAGCCTTTAGCCAAGTGATGTTGTTTTCGACCAATACAACATCAAAGCGGCACGCTGGGATGCGAGTGAGCTTCATCAAATAGTATTTAGCAGCAAAGATGATGCGATTGCGTTTGGTAGCACTGATACTGGCAGCAGCGCCACCAAAAAGTACGCCCGCGCGTTGACGTACCTCTACAAAAACCAAAGTACCGTCTGTATCTCGCATAATCAAGTCAATTTCTCCACCGCCTCGGCCTGGTGTTCGATAATTGCGCTGTAATAGCTTCAAACCTGCCGCCTGCAAATGTGCCATAGCCGCATCCTCAGCGGCATCGCCTTTAGATTTGGTCGTTGCAGATGCTACGGTTTTCATGAAATGACAATAAATATAAAAATGTGCCATAGCCGCATCCTCAGCGGCATCGCCTTTAGATTTGGTCGTTGCAGATGCTACGGTTTTCATGAAATGACAATAAATATAAGATTGAGTACATTAATGGACGAATCGCAAACCTTACCGCTTACTTTATCACTGAACGCACAATGGAGCGGTTGTTTAACAACTGCTCAAGACGCCTCAGGTAAGCAAAATTACCCCACGGCGACTTTGTACGTTGTTGCCACGCCCATTGGCAATTTGGCAGATATTTCTTTACGCGCTTTGCATGTGCTAAATCTAGTCGATGCCATCGCTTGTGAAGACACGCGCCACACGCAACCGCTTTTGCGCACATACGGCATCAACGTAGGCAGCGGCAAACCCATGCTCGCGGTGCATCAACACAATGAGCTTGAGGCAACTGAGCAAATCATCACCCGCTTGCAGCGAGATGAGCGCATTGCTTTCGTCAGCGATGCTGGCACGCCTGGCGTGAGCGACCCTGGATCCAAGCTCGTTGCTGGCGTGCGCGCTGCGGGCTATCGTGTTGTGCCCTTGCCTGGTGCAAGCAGCGTTACAACCCTATTAAGCGTTGCGGGCATCACGCAGAGCGACCATTTCACGTTCATGGGGTTTTTGCCTACGAAGGCTATGGAACGCGAAGCCGCAGTTTTGAAACTTCAAGCTGTTCCGAGCTCTATCGTGCTTTTAGAAGCGCCGCACCGCATTGAAGCCGTGGCTAAAGCGCTGGGTGTTTTGGGCGATAGGCACATCACCATTGGCCGTGAACTAACCAAGCAATTTGAAGAAATTGCAACGTTTGCCGCAAATGAATTCACGTACTGGCTGCAACAAGACAGCAACCGTGTACGTGGTGAGTTTGTACTGGTCTTGCATCCTCTGGTCACTGCTGCAGAAAACGAGGACGCACCGCGTATTTTGAAACTGCTATTGGCTGAATTACCTTTGAAAACTGCCGTCAAACTAGCTTCCGAGATTACTGGTGCTCCACGTAATGCACTTTACGATGCTGCATTGCGCCTAAAAGAAAAGCCGCTCTGAAACCTAATTTCAAAGCGGCTTTCGTCAAAACAGGTAAGTGTTTATTCTGCGATGGCGTTCAAAGCCGTTGTTGTTAAGCGGCGACCTGTTGCTGCTGTTGGATGGAACGGATCCCAGTATTGATATGCGTCTGGTGAGCCGCAGATTTCAAACGTCGTTGTATTCAAGCATGAGCCCGTTGTGTTGCTAAATCCAGCGTTACTTGTGCCATTGAAGTCAGCAATTGCAACTTTAGCTGCGCCATTTGTAGCTTTGAAGCCGTTCATCGCGCTCGTTAATCCAGCATTGAAACCAGATGACAGCGCTGTCGCACCCGCAGATGCCTGTGCACCCAAACTCTTCACATAGGGTGTTGCGCCCACATCAGGTACGTTGGTCACCAAAAACCGGCGTGCGCCAGCGTTGTACAACTTCTGCATCATAGCGGCGGTATCAGCAGGTGCGGCAGCTGTGACTGCTGAGTTAGGTATTGCGCCGTTTGATCCCAACACTGCTAACATGTTGTTACCCACACTGGCTGCATCGATCACATAAAGTGCTTCACTATCTGCCTTGCCACCCGTAGCACCTAAGAAAAGCGCTACTTGCGTACACATATCTGGCACTGAAGAAGTGACGCCTGTAATGGTGCAAGTTTTCGCACCGCCGTAAGCGAAATTCGTACCGCCAGCAGAGGAGCGTGTGACAGTTTTGCCGACTTCAGCCGCGACATTTTCAATCCACAACGGGCCGTTTGACCAACGCCCACCAAAATAATACGGCGCGGGACCAGGTGTTTTACCGCCTGTGGCAGCGAATACGTTACCCGTATCAGACAGACTAGCTCCAAAAACAACCACTTGGCTGTACTTGTAATAAGTTGCCGTATCGCTGCAACCAGCGATAAACGCTGCGGCAGCTAGCGCCAACCCTAAACGAACATTGATTTTCTTAAATGATATTTTCATACCTATCCTTGTTTTAAATGAAGTTGAGAACCACGAAGAGCATGAGTTCAGGCAGTATCTTGCTCTGCTTTCATCAAGCTCGCTATAGGCTTAACCCTAGAGGTGTCGCGAAGCAGACAGGATAGTAATCATTTAAACAACACAGTCACTAACCACAAGCTGATTGCAGGGAAAAACAACAGCAACACAACGCGCAAAACATCCCAAGCCAAGAAAGGGAACACACCTTTGTAGGTTTCACTCATAGGTACGTCGCGCGCAAGGTTGTTGACGACATAAACATTTAGCCCTACCGGCGGCGCGATTAGACCAATGCCAACTGTCATCAGCACCAAAATGCCGAACCAAATTGCCTTCATGTCTTTCTCCAAACCCCAAAGCTCCAGCCCCATGATGGCCGGAAAAATCACCGGGATAGTTAATAACAGCATGGATAGCTCATCCATCACGCAACCCAGCACCACATACAAGACCAACACAGCACTAACAACTAAGAGCGGTGAAATCGGCAAATGGGTCACCCAGTCGGCAATACGCGCTGGCATTTCGGTCAGCGCAAGCGAGGCGTTCATCATGTCTGCGCCTAGAAAAATCATGAAAACCATAGCACTGGTTTCAGCCGAAGCCACCAGCGCCCGCTTAATTCCTTCGACACCCAACTCACGCCGCGCCAAACCAACCGCGAAAGTGAGCAAAGCACCAATGGCCGCGCCCTCCGTGGGTGAAAAAATACCACCGTAGATGCCACCAAACACAATCACAAAAATCCCTACGATGGGCCAAATGGTGACCAAAGCTTTGCCGCGCTGTTCCCACGTCACAGGCGAGCTAGGCGTGGCAAACTCAGGGCGAATACGGCAATACAGCGCAATCACCACGATGTAGCCCAACATAGCCAAAATACCAGGCACCATAGCAGCGGCGAAGAGTTTGGCAATATTTTGCTCTGTCAAGATGGCGTACACCACCAACGGCACAGATGGCGGAATCAAAATACCCAGCGTACCGCCAGCAGCCAGCGTTGCTGTGGACAAACGCCCGTGGTAGCCGTTGGCCTTCATCTCAGGATAAGCTACTTGCGTGATGGTGGCTGATGTGGCTACGGATGAACCACATACCGCGCCAAATGCAGCAGCGCTCATCACCGCAGCCATCGCCAAGCCGCCACGAATATGCCCGACAAAGGCGGCTGCTGCACGAAACAAATCGCGACTTAAACCACCTTGCGTGGCGAACTGCCCCATGAGCAAAAACAACGGAATCACACTGAGCTCATAAACCGTGAGCCGCGCAACCGCGCTGCCTTTGAGCAAATTCAGCATAGCCACATCACCACTGATGGCCATGTAACCCAGCGCTCCGGGAATAAACATGGCGGCAGCGATTGGCACACGAACTGCCATCAGCAACAACATGCCGCCAAACATCAAGAGGCCTACGAGTGTTGCAGTCATGATGACTCTCCTTGGGCATCTACAAGAGTTTGATCAGTCAAATGCATCCACGCCTGCACCAATGCCACCATGCCACCTAAGGCCAAACCTGGGGCTAGCGACGCGTACGCCCACCACATGGGTAGCCCAAGAATCATGGAGCTTTCTTGGGCTTCGCGCACTGCAACGGCACCTACACCCGTACGCCACGCCAGCAAAAAACACATCAAAGCAATCAAAGCTGCACCAACGGCATCTAAAAACCGCTGTTTACCAGCTGAAGCTTTTTGCGTGAAGAAGTCAACAATGATGTTAGCGCCTCGCAACTGACACCACGGTATGCATAGGGATATGGACAACGCAATACCCAGCTGCGTCAACTCAACATCACCTTGAATAGGCGATTTGAAAAATGCCCTGCCCACCACACTGACAGTCGTCATCACACCAACTGCCAATGCGATGGCCGAGCCCGCCACCGCAAACCACCAAGTCAGTGGCCTCAACACGTTCAACATAAAGCAGCTGATTTGTCGTGCTTATTTACGGTGTTTGACCA
>JBEGUP010000107.1:0-6151 GCA_041178825.1 Pseudomonadota bacterium
AGCAGCTGCACGTATGCTTTCGTCTTTGTTAAATAATTTGAGCGCCGCTAATGCGGTATCCAACTCACCACGCATGCGGTTGTTGTTGATGATGTCTTCCAATGCAGCGGGCAATTGGACTTCTGCCCCAGTAACTGGGTCAAACGCTTTGGCATCTTTGACAATGAATACGTTATCGCCTGAAATTTTGACCATATCGTCTGCCACGGCTTGTACAAATTCAGACGTTTTTTCATCTGCCACTAGCATGGCCTTGTTAAGTGCTTCAACGCGTGCGTCTGTTTCGCCCACAGCAATGCTCTTAGCCTCTATCGGGGTCAGAGCGTGTGCCTGCAAGGCTACTAAAACGCTAGCTATAGATACCGCAGTTGATACCGCTGTTTTAAAAATTGATATTGCTTTATGCACCATATTGGTTCAATCAGGTTTTCGACGCAAAAACGGCGTGGGTCACGTGATGACACCACGCCGTTTGGGTTCTTGGCTATTAAGGATAAAACGATGCCGTTTTATTTCTTCGCTGGCTCGTCAGGCTTTTTGTCGTTGCCTTCAATGTATGGGCTCCATGGCTTGGCTTTCACAGGGCCTGGTGTTTTCCAAACCACATTGAATTGACCGTCGGCCTTGATTTCACCAATGAACACTGATTTGTGCAAATGGTGGTTCTTTTCATCCATTTTGGAAGTAATGCCGCTTGGTGCCTTGAAGGTTTGACCGGCCATGGCTGCGATGACTTTGTCAGTATCTGTGGACTTGGCTTTCTCAACCGCTTGCTTCCACATATTGATACCGATGTAAGTTGCTTCCATCGGGTCGTTGGTCAAAGGCTTGTCCATATGACCAGCGATTTTCTTGGCTTTCGCGTAAGTTGACCACTTCTTGATGAACTCGTCGTTTGCCGGGTTTTTGATAGATTGGAAGTAGTTCCATGCTGCCAAGTGACCGACCAACGGCTTGGTATCAACACCACGCAACTCTTCCTCACCTACCGAGAATGCGACGACTGGAACGTCTTTGGCTTTCAAGCCTGCATTGCCGAGCTCTTTGTAGAAAGGCACGTTTGAGTCGCCATTGATGGTGGAGACCACAGCAGTTTTACCGCCTGCAGAGAATTTCTTCACATCAGCCACGATGGTTTGGTAGTCTGAGTGACCGAACGGTGTGTATTTTTCGTCGATGTCTTTGTCCGCCACACCTTTAGACTTCAAGTAAGCGCGCAAAATTTTGTTGGTAGTGCGTGGGTACACATAGTCCGTGCCCAACAACACCCAGCGTTTGGCAGCGCCACCGTCTTTACTCATCAAATAATCAACCGCAGGAATTGCTTGCTGGTTAGGTGCAGCACCTGTGTAAAACACGTTTTTAGACAGCTCTTCGCCTTCATATTGAACTGGGTAGAACAACAAACCGTTCAACTCTTCAACGACTGGCAAAACAGATTTACGAGACACCGAAGTCCAGCATCCAAAAATAACAGACACTTTGTCTTGCGTGAGTAGCTGCTTGGTTTTTTCAGCAAACAAAGGCCAATTAGAGGCAGGGTCAACAATCACAGGCTCTAACTTTTTACCCATGACGCCACCTTTGGCGTTGATTTCTTCAATCGCCATCAAAACGGTGTCTTTCAACACAGTTTCAGAAATGGCCATCGTGCCAGACAAGCTGTGCAAAATACCAACCTTGATAGTATCTTTGCTCTGAGCAATAGCTTGACCAACAACACCAGCCGTTAAACCAAAACCTAGTGCGATAGACGCCGTGATGAGTTTGAGATTTCCTCTACGATTCATGATGAGTCCTTTTAATTGATTAGTAAATAGATAATTAGTACCCCAAGGGGGACACAACTTACTCAGCAAGTCCTGTGCCAATATTCACAAGAGGCCTTATGTCGCAAAAGCACGTTTAGAACTATCGTTTACCCTAGATCCAAGCCAAACCATGCACCAAAACATTCAAATCACAAGGCAAATAAACCAAATATGTGCATAAAAATCAATGACGCACCAAATCAAAGCGATTTGATTTAAACAATGCACCAATGGATGCATTCACCACACATTGAACTGGCACATGAATTGCGTTACATTCAATAAATTCAAACTCAGACATTCCTGTAGATTGCACAAAAACCATGGAACTAACCCCCAGAGAAAAAGACAAGCTGTTGATATTCACAGCAGCCCTTGTCGCGGAACGGCGCAAAGCACGCGGTTTAAAACTCAATTACCCGGAAGCGATGGCCTACATCAGTGCAGCGGTGATGGAAGGTGCACGCGACGGAAAAACAGTCGCTCAACTCATGAGCGAAGGACGCACTTACTTGAGCCGTGCTGATGTGATGGACGGCATCTCAGAGATGATTCCAGACATTCAAGTGGAAGCGACGTTTCCCGACGGTACAAAACTAGTCACCGTTCATCAACCCATTATTTAAACCTTATGAATAAATTATTTACTACAAAATTAATAGCTATTCAGGCAATAATTACGCCGGCTACTAGCATATTTGCACATGATGGACACAATCTGCAAGGTTCTCACTGGCATGCTTCTGATACTTTGGGATTTGTCATTCTTGCGGCAGCTATTGGTTTAACGCTGTGGTTTGGCCGAGGCGGAAAATAACATGGCGCCGGGCGAACTCCTCATAGATGGTGGCGAGCATATGCTCAACACAGGACGTCGAACGCATACACTGGTTGTACAAAATACCGGTGACCGTCCTATCCAAGTTGGCTCGCACTATCATTTTTTTGAAACCAATGCTGCACTAGGTTTTGACCGTGCAGCGGCTCGCGGCATGCGTTTGAACATTGCCTCTGGCACCGCCGTGCGTTTTGAGCCTGGGCAGCAGCGCACAGTGGAACTGGTGGACTATGCGGGATCGCGTCACATCTACGGCTTTCAAGCCAAAATTCAAGGGGCATTGTGATGGCTACGATGGAACGACGCGCCTATGCGGAAATTTTTGGCCCTACAGTGGGTGACCGTGTTCGGTTAGCTGATACCGATTTGATTGTTGAGGTAGAAGCCGATTACACCTTACGCGCAGGAAGCTACGGCGAAGAGGTTAAATTTGGAGGCGGGAAAACTATTCGGGATGGCATGGCGCAAAGCCAACGTACGAGAGCGCAAGGGGCTGTTGATACAGTGCTGACCAATGCCCTCATCATGGATCATTGGGGTATTGTCAAAGCAGACATCGGCCTCAAAAACGGTCGTATCGTCGCCATTGGCAAAGCAGGCAACCCAGACACGCAGCCGGGTGTGGACATCATCATCGGGCCTGGGACAGAAATCATCAGCTGCGAAGGTAACATCGTCACGGCGGGTGGTGTTGACACACATATCCACTTCATAGCACCGCAACAGATTGAGGAAGCTTTGTGTAGCGGTGTTACCACCATGCTGGGCGGCGGCACGGGGCCAGCCACAGGCACATTTGCCACTACCTGCACGCCAGGGCCATGGAACAATGAACGCATGATGCAAGCAGCAGATGCCTTCCCGATGAACTTGGGTTTCATGGGCAAAGGCAATGCATCACTGCCTGCGGCTTTGCATGAGCAAGTTAGCGCGGGTGCGTTAGGGTTAAAACTGCACGAAGACTGGGGTACAACGCCAGCAGCGATTGACAATTGTTTGAACGTGGCGGAGGAGACGGACATCCAAGTCGCTATCCATACCGACACTTTGAACGAGAGCGGTTTTGTGGAAGACACCGTAGCCGCGTTCAAAGGCCGCACCATACACACCTTTCACACAGAGGGTGCGGGCGGCGGCCATGCACCTGATATTTTGAAGGTGGTGGGTGAGCCTAATGTGCTGCCCAGCTCAACCAATCCAACACGTCCCTACACCATCAACACGCTAGACGAACATGTTGATATGCTGATGGTCTGCCACCACTTAGACCCCGCGATTGCTGAAGACCTGGCCTTCGCTGAAAGCCGCATCCGTAAGGAAACTATTGCGGCAGAAGACATCTTGCACGATTTAGGTGCGATTAGCATGTTCAGCTCTGACTCGCAAGCCATGGGGCGCGTGGGTGAAGTCATCATCCGCACTTGGCAAACGGCGCACAAGATGAAGCAGCAGCGCGGCAAATTGCCACTCGATACGGATCGTCACGACAACTTTCGCGCCAAGCGCTACTTAGCCAAATACACCATCAACCCCGCCATTGCTCATGGTATTGCGCATGAAGTCGGGTCGATAGAACTTGGCAAATGGGCGGATTTGGTGATTTGGAAACCCGCCTTCTTTGGCGTTAAACCAGCGCTCATCTTGAAAGGTGGCTTCATCGCCATGGCGGCGATGGGTGACCCTAATGCGTCCATCCCCACGCCACAACCCGTCCATTACCGTCCTATGTTTGGTGCTTATGGCGGCGCGCTTGCAAAAACATCGCTCACTTTTGTGTCGCAAGCTGGATTGCAAGCCGGCATTGGTGAACGTTTTGGTTTGCATAAAACCTTGAGTGCAGTCAAAGGCATTCGTGGTCTAGGCAAGCGCCACATGATTCATAACGACTATTTACCAAAAATGGAAGTCAACGCACAGACTTACCAAGTCCGAGCTGACGGTCAGTTGCTGACGTGCGAACCAGCCAGCAGTTTGCCCATGACACAGCGTTACTTTTTGTTCTGATACCCAAATATTAATGCTTACTGTTTCAAAAATCGTGCCCCAGGGTGCGGGCCTAGCGCCTGTCTTGCTGAAACGCGCAAGCACCGTTGAATTGGATTGGGATATTCGTCAAAAAAGCCGCTTTGATGCGGTTGATTCAAGCGGTCGTCAACTGGGTGTTTTTTTACCACGCGGCACTTTGGTTCGGGGTGGCGATGTTTTAGTGGCGGAGGATGGTTCGCTGGTCAAGGTGATCGCTAGAGCGCAACAAGTCTTGGTCATCACTATCAAGCAAGGTTATGGAACGCCTTTTGACTTGATTCGTGCAGCCTACCACTTGGGCAACCGCCATGTCCCCATTGAGCTAAAACCCGATCACTTGAAAATTGAGCCCGATCATGTTTTGGCAGAGATGTTACGTGCCATGCATCTGATCGTGACAGAGTTAGAAACCACGTTTGAGCCTGAAGGTGGCGCGTACTCTGCGCAGCCGCACAATCATGGAAATCATAGCCATACACATGAGGGCTCACATTCTCATATGCACGTTTGATGCGAAGATGCGAAGTCAAGCAAGCAAACAGCCACTGCCCGCCCCAAGCCTACTGCAACTGATGTGGCTGGCATCACCAGCGCTGCCCATCGGGGGGTTTTCATATTCCGAAGGCATTGAAGCTGGCGTAGATGCTGCCTATATAGCTACGTTTAGTGCAGCAAATGATTGGTTGATTGATCAACTGCATTTGAGCCTAGCGCGTGCTGATCTAGCTGTTGTTGCGAAAGCTATTCCCGCCTGGCGGCGAGATGACTTAGCACGCATTGATGAGCTGAACAACTGGGTGCTGCAAACCCGTGAAACCAGTGAACTGCGGCTGCAAACCGAGCAAATGGGTCGATCCATGCTCGATTGGTTACGAAAGCAACCTAGTTTTCATGTAAATTTTCATATAAATAAAAATGATCAGGATTTTTTAAAATCCCCCACCTACCCGCTGGTTTTTTCTCTCGCAGCCTCATCCACACAAGCCAGCGTACGGGATTGCTTAATGAGCTTTGCCTTCGGTTGGGCTGAAAACATGACCCAAGCTGCAATACGCGCAGTACCTTTGGGTCAAACTGATGGCCAGCGAATTTTGGCTAATTTGGCAGAACACATTCCCGCTGCTGTTGATACGGCCATGCGCCTGCAGGACAGCGAGCGGCAAGCCTTTTCGCCCATGTTGGCGATCCTCTCCTCGCAACACGAAACACAATACTCCAGACTGTTCAGATCATGACACTACAACATACACAGCTTCATCACATCAAAAATCGCACAAAAAAACTCCCACCACTGCGCGTGGGCATCGGTGGCCCTGTGGGCTCAGGCAAAACCACGCTGCTGGAGATGCTTTGCAAAGCCATGCGCGACCAGTATGATTTGGTCGCTATCACCAACGACATCTACACAAAAGAAGATCAGCGGATTTTGACCGTGAGCGGTGCATTGCCAGCAGAGCGCATCATGGGCGTGGAAACG
>JBEGUP010000108.1:0-6148 GCA_041178825.1 Pseudomonadota bacterium
ATGCGGCAGCAGAGCCTTGGCCATAGCGGGGAAGCTGTAGGCGCTGATGTCGTGGGCGATGCGGTAGTTTTCGCGAGTTAGGCCATCCAAGAAGTTACCTTCTAGCGCTTCTTTGGGCGCAAAACCGATGCTGTGGACGAAGCCGTCGAATTGCGGCCAAACGGCGGATAGGTCACGCGCAAGGTTGGCGATGGATTCGTCACTACCTACGTCGCAGTCAAAAATCAGCTTGGAGTCAAATTCAGCCGCAAAGCCAGTGATGCGGTCTTTGAAACGCTCGCCCACGTAGCTGAAAGCCAGCTCAGCGCCTTCGCGGTGGCAGGCTTTGGCGATGCCGTAGGCGATGGAGCGGTTGCTCAAGACGCCGGTGATGAGTAGTTTTTTGCCAGTTAAAAAGCCCATGGTGTTCTCGCTTTGCTTGTAAAAATTGAACGTTAATTTAACATTTGATGCGGAATTGTCGCTTAAATTTGGCCGATAACTGCTAGGATTGAACGGTGAAAAATCAAATTACGCTAAAACTCGCTCTCTCAGCCGCTGCGTTGGCACTTCTTTTTGGATGTGCTACGCCCATCAACACACAGGTACGAACCCCAACAGTCGCAGCCGCGCCGCCTGTGGCAGCCGCACCCCCAGCCGTTAGCCAAGAAGCTGCGTTGGACAAAAACGAAGTCATCATTGATAAACCTGCGCCAGCTCAAACCGAGGTTGCCACGCTATTGGCACGAATTTCTCCTGCGCAGTTGGCTCGCATCAACCAAGCTTTGAAGATCGCCAGTGACGACGTTAAGTCCGTGGCGACTATCAACCAAGCGACCCCAAAAATTCGGGCCTTTGTAGAGCGCTTGAGCTGCATTCGCCAATACAACGATGGCGGCAGTGCGGTTTTGCAAAACATGGCTGCGCCTGGCGTGTCGTTCAAGTTTTTTGTGCCACCCATGCATGGCACGAAATTGCACAATAAAAACAGCTGCTTGACGATAAGCGCCATCGCACTAAAGCCGCTGAGTTACCAAGGCTTGGCAGGAATTCAAATCAAAGTGTCGTACTTAGCCGAAGACAGTGGCGAGACGACGACCAGTAACCATGAAATCAACAAAAACAACAAGGGTGTTTGGTGGTTTACGCGCTGAAACAGTCGTTTTTTAGCTGTTTATGGCTGCTTTTTAGTGGCTTGTTTGCCATTCCTGCTTTTGCTGCGCACGCTTATTCACTGTGGGGCGACATCAAATATCCGGCTGGATTCGCGCATTTTGATTATGTGAATCCCAAAGCGCCCAAGGGCGGCGAACTGGTGGCGGTGAGCAATTTGCGCGTTTCCACCTTTGACAAATACAACCCCTTCAACATCAAAGGCACGTCACCAGCGTATTTGAGCGACTTGATGTTTGAAAGCTTGTTAACGGGCTCGGCTGATGAATTAGGCACGGCTTATGGCTTGCTTGCAGAAGATGTGGATGTGCCTGCTGATGGGCTAAGTGCAACGTTTAAATTGCGCCCAAATGCACGCTTTCACGACGGCAAACCGGTGCAAGCGGAAGACGTGAAATACACGTTTGACACTTTGACCAGCAAATACGTGCAGCCTGGCTACCGCGCCTTGCTAGAAGATATTGAGCGTGCAGAAGTGATCAGCACGCTGGTAGTTAAATTTCATTTCAAACGCAAAAACAGGGAGTTGCCGCTCACGGTTGGTGGCTTACCCATTTTCAGCCGCGAGTGGGGCAAAGGCAAAACGTTCGATAAAGTCATTACCGATACGCCTATCGGCAGTGGCCGCTACAAAATTGGCCCGGTGAATTACGGCAAAGACATCACCTATATACGCGACCCGCAGTACTGGGGCGACAAGCTGAATGTCAACGTCGGTAGCGGCAATTTTGACCGCATCACCATCAAAATCTATAAAGACAATGTGGCGCGGCTGGAAGGGTTTAAAGCGGGTGAGTTCGACTTTATGCAGGTTTACTCGTCTGGCGATTGGGCGAGACGCATCAAGGGTAAGCGTTTTGACACAGGTGAGTTGGTCAAAGGAAGCTTCAAACACAGCCTGCCAACTGGTTTCCAAAGTTATATATTCAACACGCGTTTACCAAAGTTTCAGGACGCTCGTGTTCGGCAAGCGATTGGCTTGGCGCATGATTTCAATTTTATGAGTCGCTTGTTGTTTTACGGTATTTACAAGCCTGTGAATGGTTTGTTTGGCAACACCGATTGCGCAGCCTCTGGGCAGCCGAGCGCAGATGAACTTGCTCTGCTTGAACCGTTGCGACCGCAAATACCTGCCAGCGTTTTTGGGCCTATGGTCGTACAACCAAATTCAGACGGGAACGATAACTTACGAGCTAATTTAGTCAAAGCGCGAGATTTGTTGGCAGAAGCGGGCTGGACAGTGCAGGGCGGTGTGTTGAAAAATGCCAAAGGTGAACCGCTCGAAATCGAATATTTAGATAGCCAAGAATCCAAAAGTAGCGCGCTTGCCTCATGGCAGCGCAATTTGGCCAAACTTGGTATCACCTTGAAATTGCGAGCCGTTGACTTTGCGTTGTACCAACAACGCGTTGATAAGCGCGAATACGACATGATCAGCATCGCTTTTGGTGGCACGAACAACCCCGGTGCTGAATATGCCGACATGTTTGGCTCGAAAGCAGCCGATATTGAAGACTCGGGCAATTACGCGGGACTCAAAAGCAAAGCCGTTGACAGCTTGATTGACCGCATGGTGACTGCCCAAAGCAAAGCGGAATTGATCCCCGCGTGTCGAGCATTTGAGCGAGTTGTCAGCCATAGCTACACCATGGTGCCACAGTGGTACAGTGGTCAGCATAACGTTGCGTACAACCAAAGAAAATTGGCTAAACCAGCCGTCGAGCCTAAATATTACAAAGCCGAAACTTGGATGATGAGCAACTGGTGGGCAAGCTCAGCAGCGGGTAAATAAACATGTTCAGCTACATCCTAAAACGCCTTTTGCTGATGATTCCAACACTCTTTGGCGTGTTGTTGCTGACGTTTGTGGTGATTCAATTCGTCCCCGGTGGGCCGGTGGAGCAGTATTTGGCAGAGGCTAAATCGACGACTGGCGCGAGTGGCGAGTCGGTTTACAGAGGTGGCAAAGGCATTGACGAAAAGCGGCTTGCAGAGATTAAAAGCTTGTATGGCTTTGACAAACCCGCACCAGAGCGCTTTTGGCTGATGATCAAATCGTATTTAAGTTTTGATTTGGGCAAAAGCTTTTTTCAACACAAACCCGTGTGGGATTTGGTCAAAGAAAAACTACCTGTTTCTATCAGCCTCGGCTTGTGGACATTCTTCATCAGCTACCTCATCTCCGTGCCTTTGGGCGTAGCAAAAGCTGTGAGGGCAGGGTCAAAGTTTGACTTTGTCACGACTTTGATCGTTCTATTTGGCTACGCTATTCCAGGCTTTGTACTAGGCGTTGCGCTACTGGTGATATTTGGTGGGCAGTTGCAATGGTTTCCGCTGCGCGGGCTGACGTCTGCCAATTGGGAAACGCTGAGCTGGGGTGCAAAAATCACCGATTATTTGTGGCACATCGTGTTGCCGATTACTGCGATGGTGTTGGGCAGCTTTGCGGTGACGACGATGTTGACCAAAAATGCCTTTTTAGAAGAAATACGCAAACAATACGTCACTACGGCGCGTGCCAAGGGGTTGTCTGAGCGTCAAGTGTTGTACAAACACGTATTTCGCAATGCTTTGATTCCTATCGTCACGGGCTTTCCCGCAGCGTTTGTCGGTGCGTTTTTCACGGGTTCGCTGTTGATTGAGACGCTGTTTTCGTTGGATGGACTGGGTTTGCTGAGCTATGAAAGCGTGATTCGGCGCGATTATCCGGTCGTTCTCGGAACGCTTTACTTGTTTACGCTCATTGGTTTGGTGACTAAGCTAATCAGCGACCTCATGTATGTTTGGGTGGATCCTCGTGTACGATTTGATTAACCCCCGTTGCTTGCTCGCTTCGCGTAGCCGCCTCCCCCTAAGGGGCAACACCAGCAGCCTGGCAAAGCCAGTTCTGCGGTGTTTCTTGAAGGAGAGCATATGTTCGTGAGTGCCTCCCCAAGCCGCCGCGCTTGGCAGCGATTTAAGCGCAACAAGCTGGGCTATTACAGTCTGCTGGTATTTAGCGCTTTGGTGTTGATAAGCTTGTTTGCAGAGCTGGTTTCGAACGATAAACCATTAATTATTCACTATAAAAATAGTAGCGCATCAGGCAACAATAACGCCGGCTCTGGCTCGTTTTACTTCCCGATTGCCAAAAATTACCCAGAAACGTTTTTTGGTGGTGATTTTGAAACACCAACCGATTATCTTGACCCCTATATTCAAGAAAAACTGTCAAAAGACGGCAATTGGGCGATTTACCCGATCAATAGCTACGGCTCAAAAACGCTGAATTACTTTTCCAAATCGCCCAATCCGTCCGCGCCGTCGCGCGACAATTGGCTGGGCACGGACGACAAGGGGCGCGATTTGCTGGCGCAGTTGATTTACGGCTTTCGCGTCAGCGTGCTGTTTGCGCTGGCTTTGACGGTGATTGGCGTTGTTTTGGGCGTGATTTCGGGGGCGATTCAGGGCTTTTACGGTGGCAAGATGGATTTGGCTTTCCAGCGCTTTATCGAAATTTGGGGTGCCATGCCTGAGCTGTATTTGCTCATCATTTTTAGCGCCGTGTTTTCGCCCAGCCTGGCTTTGTTGTTGATTTTGCTCAGTTTATTTGGCTGGATGGGCTTGTCTGACTATGTACGGGCTGAGTTTTTGCGCAATCGGCAGATGGATTACGTGCGATCTGCGCGCGCTTTGGGCGTCAGCAACTGGCACATCATCACCCGCCACCTGCTGCCCAACAGCATGACGCCCGTGGTTACCTTTTTGCCATTTCGCATGAGCGGTGCGATTTTGGCGCTAACCTCGCTCGATTTTCTGGGTTTGGGCGTTCCACCGGGTACGCCGTCACTGGGTGAGCTGCTGGCGCAGGGTAAAAACAATATTGATGCGTGGTGGATTTCACTGGCAACGTTTGGGGTGTTGGTGGTGACGTTATTGCTTTTAACGTTTATGGGCGATGCCTTACGGGATGCGCTTGATCCACGGAAAGCCGATAAATGAGCGCTCTAAACTTGCTCGATGTCAAAGATTTAACCGTTTGCTTCAACGGCAAACCCGTTGTTCACGGCATCAACTTCTCGATAAAAGCAGGTGAACGCATCGCTTTGGTGGGCGAATCCGGCTCTGGTAAAACCGTCACCGCTTTGAGTTTGCTGCGCTTAGTGATGAATGCCGAGTTGCGTGGCACGGCTATGTTTGGGCAAAGTGATACCTTGGATTTACTCAGTATTTCAGAGCAGCAATTGCGCGGCATTCGCGGCCAAGACATTGCCATGATCTTTCAGGAGCCGATGACGGCGTTGAACCCGCTTTTTACGGTCGGTGACCAAATATCCGAAGTTTTAGAGCTAAAAAGACCCCTAAATACGGCGCTAAATAACCAATTATCCGACGTATTACCTGCCTCAGAAGCTATAAAATTAATAGCATCTACAGGTATTGCTGACCCCGAGCGTTGCGCCAAATCGTACCCACACCAGCTCAGCGGTGGCCAGCGGCAGCGTGCCATGATCGCCATGGCGCTAGCGTGTCAGCCTAAATTGCTGCTTGCCGACGAGCCGACAACTGCGCTAGATGTGAGCTTGCGATTGCAAATTTTGGAGCTGCTGGCTGACTTGCAAAAGCAAAACGGCATGGCCGTGCTGCTGATTACCCATGATTTGAATTTGGTTCGCAAGTTTGCCGACCGCATCATTGTTATGGAAAACGGACACATTGTGGAGCAGGGCGCTGTTGAAGACGTTTTTGCAAACCCGCAGCATGCGTATACCCGCAAGTTGATGGACAGCAAGCCGGTGCGGGATGTTGTGGAATTCACAAGCGCCACCATGGATTCCCGCCTACGCGGGAATGACAATATGCGAGCTGCTAACTTGCGGGTGAGCTACCCAACGCCCATCCCAGGCTTCAAAGGTTGGTTCAAAAAAGGCGAGTTTGTAGCGGTTAAAGGCGCTAGTTTTGACATTCCGCCGGGTCAAACGCTGGGTGTGATTGGTGAATCAGGCTCTGGTAAATC
>JBEGUP010000109.1:0-6144 GCA_041178825.1 Pseudomonadota bacterium
CGCGCAAAACATCACGCTAGCAGCGCATCAAAAAGCGGCGGATTACACGCTGACGAAATCACGTTTTGGTTTGCTAGAGTTGGCGTTTGGTACCGCTGTCTTAGTTGGCTGGACCTTGCTCGGCGGGTTAGATGTGTTGAATACGTGGCTGCTGGGTTTGATTGGAAACGCTTATGCGGGTTTGGCGCAGCAGTTGGCGCTGTTCGTCAGTTTCGCGGTGATTGGCAGCATCATTGAATTGCCTTTCACGCTGTACCAAACCTTTGTGATTGAAGAGCGCTTTGGCTTCAATAAAATGACGTTCAAGCTATGGCTGCTGGACGGTATTAAATCGACGCTGATTGGTGCTTTGATTGGTTTGCCATTAGCTTTACTGATTCTGTGGCTCATGGGCGCTGCGGGTAACCTGTGGTGGCTGTGGACATGGTGTGTTTGGATGGGCTTTAACCTGCTACTGTTGGTGCTATACCCTACGGTGATTGCGCCTATGTTCAATAAATTTAAACCTCTAGACGATGAAACGTTGAAAGCCCGCGTGACGGCTTTGATGCAGCGCTGCGGTTTTGCGGCAAAAGGGCTGTTTGTGATGGATGGCAGCAAGCGCAGTGGGCATGCGAATGCGTATTTCACGGGCTTTGGCGCTTCAAAACGCGTGGTTTTTTATGACACTTTGCTGGCCAAATTGTCACCTGCTGAGGTGGATGCCGTGTTGGCGCACGAGCTGGGGCACTTCAAGCACAAGCATGTAATCAAACGCATCGTTACCATGTTTGCCATGAGCTTGGCTGGTTTCGCATTGCTTGGCTGGTTATCCACGCAAGTGTGGTTTTACACGGGTTTAGGCGTGATTCCCAACTCTATGCCTGTGACTGGTGTGCCGAATAACGCTTTGGCTTTGCTGCTTTTGATGATGGCGATGCCCGCGTTCACTTTTTTCATTTCGCCATTGTTCGCGCAACTGTCGCGCAAACATGAGTTTGAAGCGGATGCTTATGCCGTCAAGCAAACTGCTGGGAATGACTTGGCCAGCGCACTGCTCAAGTTGTATGAGGACAACGCATCCACGCTGACGCCGGACCCGTTGTTTGTGAAGTTTTACTACTCGCATCCACCGGCTTCTGAGCGCTTGGCTCGCATGGGTTTTTCAAACAGTAGGGTTGCGGTTTGAGCAAGTTGCTGCAAAACGGTCTGCATAACGGCTTGCAAAACGGCTTGCAAAACGGCTTAGTCGTGGCTGGTTTTGGCCGCCATGTGATGGTTGAAACCGATGCGGGCGAACGCATCATTTGCCACCCACGCGGCAAGAAAAACACGGCAGTCGTGGGCGACCGTATCAAGTGGTTAGCCACTCAAGACGAAGGCACGATTGAGAAACTGGAACCCAGGCGCAACCTGTTTTATCGTCAAGACGAAATTCGCACCAAATCGTTTGCAGCCAATTTAGACCAAATTTTGATTTTGATCGCCGCCGAGCCTGAGTTTTCAGAAAGCCAGCTCAGCCGAGCTTTGATAGCGGCTGAGGCGGAGCACATCAGCCCAATCATTGCGTTGAATAAAAGCGATTTGACTGTGCCTTTTGCCAAAGCGTGGGCGCGGTTGCAGCCTTATAAAGAGATGGGTTACGAGCTTGTAGCGCTGTCTTTGAAGCCAAAAAATGTCGACGCCAACAGTGCCGTGACTGATTTTGACATTGAACAAATTGAGCAGCAAACTACCCTGCTGATGTCGCTTTTGCAGGGTAAAACCACCTTGGTTTTAGGTCCCTCGGGAGCGGGGAAAAGCACGTTAATCAACGCCGTTGTGCCAAATGCGACGGTGTTCACCCAAGAAATCTCGCAAGCTTTGAACTCAGGCAAGCACACGACTACCAGTACAACTTGGTATTGGGTAGATGAGGCGAAAACCACGGCGTTGATTGATTCACCAGGTTTTCAAGAGTTCGGTTTAAATCATATTGAAGCGGCGCATTTGGCCAGTTATATGCCTGACTTTAAAGTGCATGTGCCGAACTGCAAGTTTTACAACTGCACGCATTTGCATGAGCCAGGATGTGGCGTTTTGGAGTCCATGAGGCCAGACGTAAAAAATGACTCTAGCCGGCGTATTATAAGCATAGAGCGCTATAGAATATATAGCAGTTTGTTTGCTGAATTGTCCGAAGTTCGGTACTGATTACGGCATTCAGTCAACGATGCTTTAGCCGAGTAATTTAGACAAAGTTAGCAAGGCTAATAACAACATCCACAAGACCACATAACGCCATACAAGGCCAACGACGCTGCGCAGATGTGCCGTTTCAGCCTCTCGACCGGGTGTGCTGATGGTGGCTTCTGGTGCCGTTGTCGATTTGCCAGATTCGCTTTTGTCTGCGTCTCCAAATGACGAGTTTGCGGCCTCGGCCTGCGCAGCTGGTTTGAGTAATTCACCACCCAAGCGTACATGCATCGCACCTGAGGTGGCAGCCAAAATCACGCCGTCGTTTGAATTGTCTAATGTCGGTAATTGCTGTGCATAGTTGCGCCAGCAGTCAATCGCATCCTCAAAATTGCCCACCACAGCAAAACCCATGGCGGTGAAGCGAGCCGGTAACCAATCGACTAGGTACCATGCTTTTGCAGTCGTAGCGCGCAAGTGGTCACTTACTACAGAGTTTTCGTAGTGGATGTTGGCCGTATTAGAAGCGTTGAGCTTGGGCTTAAACCGAGGCTTCCAAAACCGCACTGTAAATTCAACCAGGCGGTAAAACACAGCACCAAACGGCCCCATACCGATGGCTGCCAAAATGACATACCAAGTCAACACGCCAAACACATGGCGATGCGATGCCAAAACCGAATACTCAATAACGTGACGCACAATTTCGCTGCGCGGAATGTTGCTGGCGTCAACATTTTGCCAATCTGCCAAAAGCTGGCGTGCTAAGTCTTCATCGCCTGCGTCAAGCGCATCGCGAATATCGGTGAAGTGGTAGCTAAATTGTCTAAAACCGAGGGTGACATAAAGCACCATCACGTTCCACACCACGGCTGCTGGCCAACCAATAGCGTAGACCAAGAGCCAGTGCATCCCCAATACAGCCAAGGCCGGTAGAGCCGCCGTGATGAGCCAAACGACCCAGCTGTGGTCAGATTTGCCAGCATCAAAATTACGGCTAACCGCATTTGCCCAGTGGCGCAATCCGTGGTGAATGGGGTTGCTGCGCGTTAGGGGTTTGATTTGCTCAATTAAGAGGGCACAAAGAATGGCAAAAAAGCTCATCTCATCATCATAAGGGATGAAAAAGGAACGAGAGGGGTTTTAAGCGTGCAAAAATCGATAAAAATTGCGCAACATACCAGCCGTTGCACCCCAGATGAAGTGCTCTTTGCCGTTCGGGGCTGTTTCGTCAGGGTAGGGCATTGAAAACCACTTGCGCCTAGCTCCCTGCCATTCAAACACATGCTCATGGTGGTTGGCAGGGTTCATCAGGAAGGACAGCGGGACTTCAAACGCATGCGCCACTTCATCCGTGTTGAGTCGCAACTCAAAATCTGGCTGCAACAAAGCAACCACTGGGGTGATGACGAATTGCGTTCCAGTCAAATACGTTGGCATGCTTCCTATGACTTCAATATGTGATGCCTCAATGCCCACTTCCTCGTAAGTTTCGCGCAGTGCGGTCGCCACGGCGTCGGCATCGTCCTCATCCGCCTTCCCACCCGGAAAAGCAATTTGCCCACCGTGTGTGGACATATGCATGGTGCGCTGTGTCAGCAGCACGTGCAGCTCGTCGCGCATCACTAAAGGCAAAAGCACTGAAGCGTTGGCTATTTGTCGTTGGCTGAAGCTGCTTTCACGCAGTATTTCAGGTGCCCAAGTTGGCTGGTTCACAAATCGCTCGCGCAATGCCTGTGGGAGCATGGTTTCAGCAGGAATGGCTGGCATGTCTGCGCCTGTTCGGGTGACGGGCACTTTGCGTGGGTCAAAAACGGGAGGTGCGATGTAATCTGGGGCAGGCATGATTTTTAGAAAATAAAAAAACCGCTAAAGTGACTCGATGATTTAACTCAAAGAGTGACCGGTAGCGGTTGTTTTTGAGAGCCAGTGCAACTGATATTGCCGCTGACTCTACTGCCTTGACTTTAAGCTGCAGTAACTGCAGTTGCCTTGACCTTTTTAGGAGCCAATTTTTCTTTAATACGCGCAGACTTGCCGCTACGATCACGCAAATAGTACAACTTAGCGCGGCGAACATCACCACGGCGTTTGACTTCAATCGCAGCGATCAACGGGCTGTAAGTTTGGAATGTACGCTCAACGCCTTCACCGCTGGAGATTTTACGAACGGTAAAGCCGCTGTTCAAACCACGGTTACGCTTGGCAATGACCACGCCTTCAAACGCTTGCAAACGCTTGCGAGTTCCCTCAACCACGTTAACGCTAACGATAACGGTGTCACCAGGTGCAAATGCTGGGATATTTTTGTTCAAACGAGCAATTTCTTCTTGCTCTAGTGTTTCGATTAAGTTCATAGTTTCCTCTTGTGATCATGGTCGCACCAATGTCGGGATTGACATATGCTCGATGATTTACAGAAGAAATCTGCAAACAGAGCGGTCGGCCAGAGGATCGAAAAGCCTTTGATTATAGCCTTTTTAGGGCTTTATAAGTAAATCAGGCCGCAATGTCGTCGTAAGTTTAAGCCGTTGCTCTTGCCTCCACTGCTCGATGTTGATGTGATGACCAGACAAAAGCACATCTGGAACTGCTCTAGATACGCCTTGATCTTCCCAAATTTCGGGTCGCGTGTAGTGTGGGCAATCAAGTAAGCCATCCAAAGCGGGGTTGAAACTGTCCAAGTGGTGGCTGTCGGCATCGCCAAGTACACCGGGTTGCAGGCGGGCGACAGCATCCAAGAGCGCCATGGCAGCTATTTCACCGCCTGAGAGGACGAAATCACCTAGGCTGATTTGAATATCGACATAGGTGTCGATAAACCGCTGGTCAATGCCTTCGTAGCGGCCGCAAACGAGCACAGCCCCCACACTTGTTGACCATTTTTCGACGTTTAGGTGATCCAGTTTTTGCCCAATCGGCGAAAAGAGAACCACAGGCGCAGGATTTATTTGTTGACGTGCGGATTGAATTGCTTCAAGGCATAAACGCAAGGGCTCTGCCATCATCACCATGCCTGGGCCGCCGCCAAAGGGGCGGTCATCTATTCGACGGTAGGTGCCTTGGGCGAAATCACGTGGGTTCCACAGACGCACATCTACCAAAGGGATGCCATTATTTGCACTATCTTTGGCCTCAAAGGCGCGGCGGTTGATGCCGACAGTTAAAAAAGGGGCGAAAAGCTCAGGGAAGAGGGTGATGACATCGAAGCGCATAGCTTATTTATGTCTGACCTTCAATAGTCTGGCTGCCAGTCAACGGTGATGCGTTTCTCAGTCAAATTCACATCATCCACAAAGTGCGAAACGAAGGGAATCATGCGTTCTAGGATTTTGTCTAAGCCATCGACGTTTTCGGTGAATTCAATGACGAGAACCGTTTGCGGGCCAGTAGCGAGCAAATCTTTCACCACGCCAAGCGCAACACCTTCGCGGTTGACGACGTTCAAGCCCATCAAATCGACCCAATAGTATGAATCGAGTTCAGGCGTTGGAAAGCTAGAGCGAGGAATAAAAATGCGCGAACCTTTGAGCGATTCTGCAATGTCGCGATCTTCCATGTCGTGCGCTACGGCAACGATACTGTCAGAATGCACCTTGGCTTCGCGAATACGCATCAGCTGCGTACCTGCAAAAGCGGGTTTGCCGCGTTCGGTAGGTTGCAAATACCAGCGCTTGGAAGAAAAAAGCGCCTCGGGGTCGGCGCTATGAGGTAGAACTTTGAACCAGCCTTTGAGCCCCCAAGCGTCGGCTATACGCCCGACTTGGATGGCATCTGCTGGTAAATTTACCGGTTCAAGGCCTTGCAGCATACGATTTAAAGTAAATTAAAAATGCTGTTACAAAGACCTAGAACCTTAATCAACAACGATGTTGTTGATTAAGCTGCTGCAGTTGCTTTGGCTGCTGCTTTAGCGTGCTGAGCAAACAAACGCTCAACGGTTGGAGATGCTTGTGCACCAACGCTTTTCCAGTAAGTCACGCGGTCGAT
>JBEGUP010000110.1:0-7560 GCA_041178825.1 Pseudomonadota bacterium
CCCTGCGTGCCCACGATGCGGGCTTTGGTGAACTCACCTACTTTCAGGGTTTTGCTGATTTTCTCGGGGGGCAGAAGTTTGACGACGCCGTCGATCTCGGGGGCGTCAGCGTAGGTGCGGCCTATGCCGCCTTTTTTGCCTAGGGCGGGGGCGGAATCTACTAGGACTTGCATGGTTGCACCCAAGCGGGTTTGCAGTTTGGCGGCGGATACGGCTTCAGCCACTTCCATGAAGCGGGCGCGGCGCTCTTCGCGCAGTTCAATCGGCAGCATGCCGGGGATGTCATTGGCGGTGGCGCCTTCGACTGGGCTGTAGGCAAAGCAGCCAGCGCGGTCGATTTTGGCTTCTTTCATGAAGTCCAGCAGATGCGCGAATTCGGCCTCTGTCTCGCCGGGGAAGCCGGCGATGAAGGTGCTGCGGATGACTATTTCTGGGCAGACTTCGCGCCAGCGCAGGATGCGTTCCATGTTTTTTTCGCCGCTGGCGGGGCGTTTCATGCGTTTGAGCACGTCAGGGTGGCTGTGTTGCAACGGCACGTCTAGGTACGGCAGCACCTTGCCGGTGGCCATCAAGGGGATGATTTCGTCCACACTTGGGTAGGGGTAGACGTAGTGCAAACTCACCCATGCGCCGTACTGCTCGGCAATGTCGCCCAAGGTTTGCACCAGCTCCAACATACGGGTTTTGACGGGTTTGCCGTCCCAAAAGCCCATGCGGTATTTGACATCGACGCCGTAGGCGGAAGTGTCTTGACTGATGACCAGCAACTCTTTAACGCCGCCTTTAAACAGCGCATGCGCCTCTGATAGCACATCGCCAATCGGGCGCGACACCAAGTCACCACGCATGGACGGGATGATGCAAAACGTGCAGCGGTGGTTGCAGCCTTCCGAGATTTTGAGGTAAGCGTAATGCTTAGGCGTGAGCTTGATACCAGCGACACCAAACGAGTTGGGCACTAGGTCGACAAACGGGTCGTGCGGTTTGGGCAGGTGGGTGTGGACGGCGTCCATGACCTCTTGCGTGGCATGCGGGCCGGTAACGGCGAGCACGCTGGGGTGCATTTGGCGGATCAAATTGCCTTCAGTTCCTGCAACATCGCCCTCTTTTTTGGCACCCAGGCAGCCAGTGACGATAACGCGGCCATTGGCGGCGAGGGCTTCACCAATCGTGTCCAAGCTTTCTTTGACGGCATCGTCGATGAAGCCGCAGGTGTTGACGATGACCAAGTCAGCGCCTTCAAAGGTTTTGGAGGTTTGGTAGCCTTCGGCACTCAATTGCGTGAGGATCAACTCAGAATCGGTCAGCGCCTTGGGGCAACCGAGGCTGACAAAGCCGACTTTGGGGGAAGAATTAAGGGATTTGGTGGGGGAGGAAATTACAGCGCTCATCCTCCCATTATCCCAGCTTTAGGGTTTTACTTCGATTCTCATTTGGGTTTTAAACCAAAAGCATTGAGCATAGTCTCGGTTTGCTTTTGCATTTGCGCCATCGCTGTGCCCATCATGCCCTGCATCAGCGGGTTTTGCGGGCTCATGTAGGTCGTCCACGCTTCTGGGCTGAGGCCTTGGGCTTGCTCTTTCATTTTGGACTGCATGTCCGTGAAAGATTGCACATTTTTCTCTAAATACGAGCCCATGAAGCCCTGCATGGAGTTGCCATAAAAGCGGATGATATTGGCCAGCACCGCCTCTGTAAACATAGGTGCGCCGCCTGCTTCTTCTTCCAAAATGATTTGCAGCAAGATGCTGCGCGTCAAATCATCATTGGTTTTGGCATCTACCACCATAAAAGGCTCGCTTTTCATGACCAAGCGCTTCACTTCTGCCAGGGTGATGTAGCTTGACGTGTCGGTGTCGTACAGCCGGCGATTCGGGTACTTTTTGATCACGCGCAGGCTTTTTGTAGGTGCTTTTTCTGCTAGTTTTTCAGACTTTGCTGATTTTGTAGCGGTGGCACTTGTTTTTTTAGTTGTCATGGTTGTAGCCATTGTCTCGTTATTTTGTCATTTATTGCAGTGCAACACATTCTAAGTACGCTGAAGATGGTCAAAACTAAGGATTACCCTGCTTTTAAGCACTTATGCTTTACTGAGCCCTATTATTTGTGCCTTATTTACTTTATGCCTTATTTAGGACAAATCAAAAAATCAAAAATCCTGTGATACCTTGCTTTACAATTTAGTTTTGCTTTTATTACCCATCTTTTCTTTTAACCCCTTCTCTTGGAGCGTACTGATGAAAGTTAGCAAACTTTGGCTGATGTTGTCTGTTTCTTTATTGGTGGCTGCCTGCGGCAAACAGGCAGAGCCAACCCCAGCAGCTCAACCAGCGCCAGCCGCTGCAGCTGCAGCGCCTGCAGCTAACACGGAAGAAAAAGTACTGAATGTCTACAACTGGCCTGACTACATTGCCAAAGACATGCTGGCTAACTTTGAGAAAGAATCGGGAATCAAAGTTAATTACCAGACCTTTGAAAACAACGAAGCATTGCAAGCCAAACTGGTTGCAGGCAACTCTGGCTATGACATCGTTGTGCCTGGTGCTGTGTTTGCAAAGAGCCAAATTGAAGCGGGATTGCTGCAAAAGCTGGATAAAGCAAAGATTCCTAATGTCAAAAATCTTGATAGCGACATCATGGGCAAGCTATCCAAAGTCGATCCTGGAAACACCCATTTGATCCCATGGGCTTGGAGTTTCACGACTGTGGCAATCAACACCAAGCGCGTTGCCAAAGCATTAGGCTCTATGCCTATGCCTGAAAATGCTTGGGATTTGGTCTTCAAGCCAGAATACACCAGCAAGCTGAAGTCTTGCGGCATTGCTTATTTGGATTCGCCGACCGAAATCATGCCTCCTGCCCTGCACTATGTGGGCAAAGACGCTTACTCAAACGCTGCGGCTGACCACAAAGCGGCTGGCGAAATGTTAGGCAAAGTCCGCAAAGACATTCGTATTTTCACCAGCGCCATGATCGATGACTTTGCAAGTGGAAAAGCTTGCGTCGCGCTGGGCTGGGCTGGTGACTTTAATATTGCCAAGGCACGCGCTGTTGAGAACAAAAACGGTGAAGATTTGCAAGTATTGCTACCCAAAACGGGTGGTCTGATTTTCTTTGACAACTTGGCAATCACCAAAGATGCCAAGCACCCTAACAACGCACATGCCTTTATCGACTATTTCTTGCGCCCTGATGTTTCTGCAGCGCTCACCAATGAGTTGGGTTACCCCACTGCGAACAAAGCCAGTGTTGAGAAAGTCACGCCTGAAACTGCTAAAAATACAGCTGTTTTCCCACCAGCTGCTGACATGGCGGTGATGGTGTCGCCGTCTGCCTTTGACAATGCGGGTCGTGAATCGCTCTCTGCGGTTTACACATCGTTCAAAAAGGGCAAATAAGCCTTTTATAAGCCTCATTCTTTGAAAAAAAGAACTGAACTAAAAGCTGTGCACATGCATTTTGTGGACAGCTTTTTTTACTTTGCAAACTGGTAATTTCATGACAACATCCGAAGCCTCTGAACCAACAGCCTACCTTCGCATAGAAGGTTTGACCAAACATTTTGGTGCAGTCACAGCCGTGGATAACGTAACACTGGATATTCCAAGGGGTGAGATTTTCGCTCTGCTGGGTAGCTCAGGTTGTGGCAAATCTACATTGCTGAGGATGTTGGCGGGCTTTGAAACGCCCAGCGCTGGCGCCATTTATTTGGACGGTCGCGATATCGCATCCTTCCCCCCGTATGAGCGTCCGATCAACATGATGTTTCAGTCATACGCACTGTTTCCGCATTTGACCGTTTCAGACAATATCGCCTTTGGCTTGCATCGAATGGGCATGCCTAAGGATGAAATCACGCAACGCGTTAGTGAGATGCTTGACTTGGTGCAGTTAAACGGTTTTGCACAGCGAAAGCCGCATCAACTATCAGGCGGGCAGCAGCAACGCGTGGCGCTCGCGCGCAGCCTCGCACGAAAGCCACAATTGCTGTTGTTGGATGAGCCCTTAGGCGCACTGGACAGAAAATTGCGTGAGCAAACGCAGTTCGAATTGGTCAACATCATTGAATCCATTGGCGTCACCTGCGTGATGGTCACACATGACCAAGACGAGGCCATGACGATGGCAAATCGCATTGCCATCATGAGCAAGGGGCAGATTCTGCAAATGGGCAATCCGCGCGACGTGTACGAAACGCCCAATTGCCGGTTTGTGGCAGATTTTATTGGTGATGTGAATCTTTTAGAAGGCGAGCTCACGCTGGATGAAGCGGGTCGCTGTGAAATCACCACCGAACATACGATGGTGCATGTCAGCCACGGCATCACGGGTACACAGGGCATGCAATTGGCGGTGGCTATTCGCCCCGAAAAAATGCATATTTCCTTGCAAGCTCCCGAACAGCGTCACAACCTCCTGCAAGGTAAAGTTCATGAAATTGCCTACTCAGGCAGCTACAGCACTTATGAGGTATTGATTGCCGAGCGCACAAAAATCAAAGTGACGCAAGCCAATCTCTCCCGCCACGACCCGGGGCATATTTCATGGGGCGACACTGTTTATTGCTGGTGGGATGAGTCAGCGCCTGTGGCTCTAACTTCATGACAAGCATCTTGAAGAACGTCGTGAACGAACAGTTAGCATCTCTAAGCAGCAAGCTCAAGCTAGATAACTTAAAGCTTGGCAAATTAAAGCTTAGTAATCGCAGCGTATTGGGGATTCCGTATCTGTGGTTGATCATTTTCTTCGCTTTTCCGTTCTTGATTTTGCTGCGCATCAGCCTCACAGACATGGGCGATGGCATTGACCCATTTGCTCAAATGCTGTTTAACACAGACGGCAAATGGCGGTTGATCCTGAAGGTTGAAAACTATCTGTCGGTCTTCCGTGAAGAACCCGGCTCGCCTTGGTTGAATACCATTTATGTTGAAGCCTATTGGTTGTCGCTTCGCTATGCATTTTTAACAACCATACTTTGCCTTTTCATCGGCTACCCGTTTGCTTATTTCATTGCGCGAGCCAACCCCGCACATCGACCTATTTATTTGATACTGATCATGCTGCCGTTTTGGACCTCGTTCCTACTGCGCGTGTATGCGTGGAAAGGCATTTTGGCGGACCAAGGTGTGGTCAACAGGGCATTGATGGCTATAGGGGTGATTGATGAGCCAATAGCCATGCTCTACACCGATGTCTCCATGTTGGTAGGCATGACTTATGTATATTTGCCCTTTATGGTGCTGCCGCTTTATGCCAATTTGGTGAAGATGGATCTGCGCCTGCTAGAGGCTGCGCACGATTTAGGCGCAGGGCCTTGGAAAGCGTTTTGGCTCATCACCGTGCCCTTGTCTCGCACTGGTATTGTCGCGGGTTGTATGCTGGTATTCATCCCTTGTGTTGGCGAATTTGTGATTCCCTCATTGCTTGGCGGTGCAGATAACATCATGATTGGCCGTGTGGTTTGGGATGAAATGTTTTCTGCCAACAACTGGCCACGTGCATCAGCATTGGCGGTCATCATGATTGTCGTCGTCATAGCGCCCTTGCTGTGGTTTCAAAATTCCGTCACAAACACCCCTCACGAAGAGGGGCGTAAAAGATAACTATGGTGACTTCTTTGATACATCACATGCGCCACCTTGTGAACAAATACGTGAGCACATTCTGGCTGTGCGCAGTTTTTGCATTTCTGTATGCTCCCTTGTTATTTTTGGTGGTTTTTTCTTTCAACAGTACGCGACAAGATGCAGTATTTACTGGGTTTTCAACCCGTTGGTATGAAGCTCTGGCTAGCGACCCGCGCCTTGTCGATGGTTTTTTCCTTTCACTCAAGGTCGCACTCATCAGCGCGACTCTAGCCACTATCTTGGCTACGTTAGCTGCGTATGCCTTGGTTCGTTTGGGTAAATTTAGAGGACGTACGTTTTTCTCAGGCATGGTCAATGCGCCTTTGGTGATGCCAGAGGTGATCATTGGTATGTCGCTTTTGTTGTTATTGGCAGGGGCAAAACATACAATTGGCTGGCCAGATCGTGGCATGCTCACCATCATCATTGGGCATATTTTGCTGGGCATGGCCTATGCCACCGTGGTGATGCAATCTCGCCTACAAGAGATGGACAGATCTTTGGAGGAAGCCGCGCTGTCGCCCTAGCCAAGTCTTTTTTCTAGTGACTTTACCCAACATCGTACCCGCACTGATCGCGGCTTGGCTGCTGACTTTCACACTCAGTTTTGACGACGTGGTCGTTTCAGAATTTCTCTCGGGACCAGGTGTGACGACCCTGCCCCAGGTGATTTTTAGTTATGCACGTAGAGGCGTTAACCCGTCTATTTACGCCGCCGCGACATTGCTGATGACTGTAGTTACTATCGCGGCTATAGCCTACTCAGTGTATGTATCGCGTGAGGCAAAACGCCTAGCTCAAAGGCCGAAAGATTGACTACTAAATTACGATATTTTGTATTTAGGCAGAAAATACGCTGGATAAATACATTTTCCACACTATTTCAGCACTAAGATATCGATATATTCGAAATAGCACAGACTCAAAAACCAAAATAGCCTCCGCAGTTATCCGTCTTTTGCCGTAGAATTTTTTCATACAGTAGCTATTGCGGCAAATTTACCTGCAGCTTCAACCACATATGCTTTACGACACTCCACAATCACAGATTTGATCGTCCTCCACAAGCCTGATTTAATAACCGTAGCAATGCTTTCTGGCGCAAGTCTACGGATGATTGAAAAACACTATGGCCATTTGCTAAGTGATCATGCGGCAAATGCATTGGCTGGTCTAGCCCTATAAACAGTATTGATTTTCAGCGTTTTCACATAAACCTTCAAAGCCTAACCGCTTAAGAAATGCGGTTGGAAGCACATATTTATGTTGCCATGTATTTTTACATTATGCCTATAATGCAATTTGGCTTATCTAATTTATAACCCAATGCCCGCTATCAAGCCCAATCTTCACCACATTAAAAGTGAGCTGACACGTGAGCGCCTGCTGAGCTCCGATGATTGTGCTACAGGAAAGCGGAAGCAGCCAACTTTCGCTACAGGCTGTAGCTCAAGCTGCAGGCATGACGACGGGCGCCGTCCAGCATCACTACGCGTCTAAGGCTGCATTGATGATGCAAGTACTGACCCGCCTTATTGCTGAGCTAGAAGGCAGTGCAGAGTTTTGGCCCTCACCCCATTGGCGCTTACAGCGTCGCGCTGACCACTTTGTGCAACAGGCTTGGCTACAGCTTTACAGCACCCCCCGCTTTGCAACAGCTTGGTCTGCCTATCTTGCTGCCCGCGATGATGTGGTTATGACAGCTCACATCATCGAACAACGAGCAAACATTCAACAGCGCTTGAGAGCACAATTTGTCGCAGCCTTTCCTGAACTGGAAAACCGCCCGCAGGTCGATGCGTCCATCCAGTTTGTGTTTTCCAGTCTTCGCGGCATGGGTCTTGTAAGACCTTTTGCTTCAGAGAGTGCCATACAAGACCAGTTAAGCGTTTTGTCTGGATTTATTCAAAGCCTTAGCAATTGACTCAAATTC
>JBEGUP010000111.1:0-6102 GCA_041178825.1 Pseudomonadota bacterium
CGCAAAGATGATGCAGGGATCAAGAAAATTGGTAACGATACGATCGCAGCATTGATCAAATCTGGCACGATGGCAAAGTTGTGGGACAAGTGGTTCATGCAACCTATCCCACCGAAAAATGCAAAAGTTGGTTTAGCATTGTCTGAGAGCACTAAGGCAGCATGGGCAACTCCAAATGACAAACCAATGGAAGACTATGCTAAAAAATAATTAAACACATCGTTTAATGCAAGAGTCCTTATGGGAATTCTCCGATAAGGACTCTTTTTATTCATAGAGAAGAAATTAAGGTAACTCCATGGCTTGGGATTGGCAGGTATTTTGTAAAGAAACAACCACTGGTGACATCATCGCTAGTTGTTTTGGTAAAGGTGGGGACGTCACCTATTTGGATTGGTTGCTGTCAGCTTGGGGCTGGACATTGGCCGTTGCCATGTGTGCCATGGTGGTTGCCTTTGTCATGGGCTTGCTGATGGGCACACTGCGCACACTGCCAGACAACACAGCTATGAATCGTTGGCTGAGCCGCTTAGGCACGGCATGGACTGAGCTATTTCGAAACATTCCAATTTTGGTGCAGTTATTTATCTGGTACTTTGTGTTGCCAGCGATTTTCCCCTCGCTCAAAGCTGTCCCTTCATTTATTTTGGTCGTTCTCGGTTTGGGCTTTTTCACATCGTCACGTGTTAGCGAACAAGTTCGGTCTGGTATACAAACTTTGCCAAAAGGGCAACGTTACGCTGCACTGGCAATGGGGCTCACGACATTTCAAAGTTATAAATTGGTTTTGTTGCCGATGGCACTTCGCATGGTCATGCCTCCATTAACCAGTGAGGCAATGAACATCGTCAAAAACTCCTCAGTGGCATTTGCTGTTTCAATTCCAGAATTGATTTATTTCGCCCGCCAGTCTGGCGAAGAAACCTCGCAACCTATTCAAATGTACTTGGCAGTAACGATTCTTTATGTCATCTCCGCGATGACGATAAACAGGTTGATGACCTGGCTTGAAAAGCGAACGCGTGTGCCAGGTTTTGTAGTATCAGCAAGCGCTTCAGCTGCTCATTGATGGGATATAACAAATGAGCAATATTGATTTTTCGTTTTTTAGCTGGGCGCTTATTGGTCCGTATGTGATCAAAGGCTTTTATTTCAGTCTTTGGCTTACATTCATAGCCACCTTAGGCGGCATTGCCTTGGGTACAGTTTTGGCACTCATGCGTTTGTCTGGCAAAAAAGCGCTAGAGTTGCCAGCCACCGTTTACGTCAACACCATGCGATCCATACCTTTGGTGATGGTACTGTTGTGGTTTTTTCTGATCATTCCGTTCGCTATTGGTCGCCCCATTGGTGCGGAGCTATCTGCAGTCATCACATTCATTGCTTTTGAGGCGGCGTTTTTCTCGGAAATTGTGCGTGCGGGTATTCAATCCATATCACGCGGACAAATTCATGCTGGACAGGCTGTTGGCTTCACATACAGCCAAAATATGAAAACTGTGATTCTGCCGCAAGCGTTTCGCAACATGCTGCCAGTTTTCTTAACGCAAACCATTATTTTGTTTCAAGACACCTCCTTGGTTTACGCTATCAGCGCCAATGATTTGCTCAAAGGTTTAGAAACTGCGGGTAAAAACTTGGGGCGTCCTGTTGAAGCCTATTTGTTGGCGGCGATTGTTTATTTTGTGTTGTGCTACGCCTTGTCGCGTGCAGTTCAAATGCTGCAGAAAAAAATACAAATCATTCGTTAAAACATATTTTGCTAAAAAAACATTACTGATAAATTTCGGAGAAAAACATGATTGAACTTAAAAACGTCTCAAAATGGTATGGCTCAGTGCAAGTGTTGAACGATTGCAGCACCAGCATCAAAAAAGGCGAAGTCGTGGTGATTTGCGGGCCATCTGGCTCAGGTAAATCCACTTTGATCAAAACCATTAACGCTTTAGAGCCATTCCAAAAAGGCGAAATTTTTGTAGATGGTTTAGCTGTACATGACCCTAAAACCGATTTGCCAAAGCTGCGATCACGCGTAGGTATGGTGTTCCAAAACTTTGAGCTGTTTCCGCATCTCAGCGTCACTGAAAATTTGACAATTGCACAAATCAAAGTGCTGGGTCGCAGCGCTGAAGAAGCTAAAACACATGGTCTGAAATATTTAGACCGTGTGGGCTTGATGGCGCATAAGGACAAGTTTCCAGGCCAACTCTCTGGCGGTCAGCAACAACGCGTTGCGATTGCACGGGCTTTGAGCATGGACCCGATTGCGATGTTGTTTGACGAGCCAACGTCAGCGCTTGACCCTGAAATGGTGGGCGAAGTGCTGGATTGCATGATGGGCTTGGCCAATGAAGGCATGACCATGATGTGCGTGACCCACGAAATGGGTTTCGCTAAAAAGGTCGGCAGCCGTGTTATTTTTATGGATGTGGGCGGCAAAATCTTGGAAGATTGCTCCAAAGACGAGTTCTTTAGCCATCCAGAAAACCGTCAACCTCGTACCAAAGAGTTTTTAAATAAAATTTTGGCGCATTAAAAGCTGTGCTTGAAAAAATCAAGTTAACTCAGTGAAAACTGGGTTAGCTTATGGTGCTTCCAAACCTTGTAGGCGCAAAATACTGCTATTAAACTTGTAGCTGTACAGGCAATAAATACGCTGGCTAGGCCGTATTTATCGCTAATAATTCCACCTAAAACTCCACCAATAACGCCTGAAAATCCGTAACCAAGTACGGTAAACAAGGCTTGGCCACGGCCCCTTAATCGCCCAGGGAAATGGTGCGACAGCATAGCGATGCACACCGTGTGGTGCGTTGCAAATGTGCAAGCATGCATCATCTGCGCGACAACCAACACAACGAGTACTGATGCACTGCTGGCAGTGATACCCATGCGCAGCGCCATGATGGCCGAGCAAATAATCATCCACGCTGACAAACTGAACTTGGGTAACCAGCGGCTTTGGTGGTAAAACCAAAAAATCTCAATCACCACAGACACTGCCCATAAGATGCCAATGGTGGCTTTGCTGTAGCCCAATGAGTCGAGATAAAGCGAGAAAAACACATAAATGCCGATGTGCGACAAAACGTGAAAAAACAAAGCCGCAAAAAACCATTGCACAGGGGCTTGTTTCAAAATCGGCAAAATGCTGACTTTTTCTTGATGTGCTGGTACGGCTTCTTTGAGGTTGGGTAACAACCAAACACTGACAACTACTGCCAGCAAGGTCAAAATTGTCCACGCAGGGAAATGCTTCATGCCGAAGCGTTCAAACCAAACGCCTGCCAGCAAAACAGTGACTAAAAACCCTAGCGAACCAAACAATCGCACGCGACCATAACGTTTTGCATCAAACGAGCCGCTTTGGCTGACCAAATGCGCCATGGCTGCCTCACTCATAGGCATCATCGCGCTGGTGTGGGTGAACATGATGAGCAGCACCACGCCTAGCCAGATGGCGCTTAAATCCCACCACAGCCCTAATGCGGTGATCAACGCCACCGTTGCGCCATAGCGCAGCAATTTCACGCGCTCGCCCGTGTGGTCGCTCAGCCAACCCCAGCCGTAGGGTGCAAACAAGCGCGTGGCGGCTTGGATAGAGGTGAACACGCTGATGGCAAAAATGCCATAACCCATGTCTTTGAGCCAAAGCGGCAAATAAGGGTTGAAAAACCCGATGTGTGCAAAATAGCTGGCCGACAGCGCGGCGAACGGGAGTAGTTGTCTAGTCGTCGTTTTAGACGTGACGGATGCACTCACTGATTAGCTTTGTCGAAATGCTGTCAAGCCTGTGCGGGAATAGGCTTGGTCGCCACCGTCACATCGCCACACTGTGCACGCTGGCGCAAGGCGTGTTCGATGACGACAAGCGCTAACATGGCCTCAGCAATTGGCGTCGCGCGAATACCCACGCAAGGGTCATGCCGACCTTTGGTGATGACTTCGGCAGAGTTGCCCGCCAAGTCAATCGACTCGCGCGGCGACAAAATGGAGCTGGTCGGTTTGATGGCAATCGATACTTCCAAATCCTGCCCTGTGCTGATACCGCCCAAAACGCCACCTGCGTTGTTCGATTTGAAGCCTTGTGGCGACAAAGAGTCGCCATGCGTGGTGCCGCGCTGGGTGATGCTGGCAAAACCAGCGCCAATTTCAACGCCTTTGACCGCATTGATGCCCATCATGGCGTAGGCAATATCGGCGTCCATCTTGTCAAACAGCGGCTCGCCCAAGCCGACGGGTACGTTGCTGGCAGAGACGCGAATGCGTGCGCCGCATGAATCGCCCGATTTGCGCAGCGCTTCCATGTAGGTTTCAAGTCGGCTCACATCGGCAGCTGGTGCAAAAAACGGGTTGTTGGGCACGTGTTCCCAAGACTCAAACGGCACAACCACGTCGCCAACCTGCGTCATACAACCGCGAAACACCGTGCCATATTTTTCCGCCAACCACTTTTTAGCCACCGCACCGGCTGCGACCATAGGCGCAGTCAAGCGGGCGGAAGAGCGACCACCGCCACGCGGGTCGCGCAAGCCGTATTTGTGCAAATAGGTGTAATCGGCATGGCCGGGACGGAACGTGTCCAAAATATTACCGTAGTCTTTGCTGCGCTGGTCGGTATTCTTAATAATGAGACAAATCGGCGTGCCGGTTGTTTTGCCTTCGTAAACACCACTTAAAATCTCAACCGCATCGGGCTCATTGCGCTGGGTGACGAATTTGGAAGTGCCTGGGCGGCGTCTGTCTAAATCGGGCTGAATATCAGCTTCAGAGAGCAGCATGCCGGGCGGGCAGCCGTCGATGATGCAGCCAATGGCTGGGCCGTGGGATTCACCAAAGTTGGTGACTGCGAAGAGGGTTCCGAAGGTATTTCCTGACATATTGTTGTCGATTTTAAGCGCAATGCCGAAGAAGTCGCCAAATTTTGCAGTACAATTGCTGCATGGCGGAGTGTGGCGCAGCCTGGTAGCGCACCTGGTTTGGGACCAGGGGGTCCAAGGTTCGAATCCTTGTACTCCGACCAAAAAACTTCAAGGGACAGCAGCAATAAAATGCTTCTGTCCCTTTATTTTGTCCAAAAACTTTTGGACTTTAGTTTTTATAGCTTTTTCTATTACAGTAAGAGCATTCCAGTCCGTAGCTCAGTTGGATAGAGCATCAGCCTTCTAAGCTGAGGGTCGTGGGTTCGATTCCCTCCGGACTGGCCAATTACTATCTTTTTGATAGCTGCTCAGGCAGTAAATACGCTGGCTAAGTGCCAATTTGATGCTCTTTTTATGTGCTTTCTAGCTTTGGAGGCGATTTTTTGGCCGCTGAAAACAAAAAAAGCGACTCAAAATTAGAGTCGCTTTTTAAGGTTTGAGCTTCAGTTCGGTTTAGCTACCGCGCGTGATCGGCATCTCAACTTCGCGTGGGTTGAGCGCATATTTACCCAATTCCAATTTTGCAATCGAGTTGCGATGTACCTCATCTGGACCGTCTGCAAAACGTAGCGTGCGTGAGTGGGCGTAAGCCATCGCCAGTGGGAAGTCATCGCTCATACCGCCGCCGCCATGCACTTGCATCGCCCAGTCAATCACTTGGCAGGCCATGCTTGGGGCGACGACTTTGATCATCGCGATTTCATTTTTTGCAAATTTGTTGCCACCCATGTCCATCATCCATGCGGCTTTCAGCGTGAGCAAACGTGCCATGTCGATTTTGCAGCGGGCTTCGGCAATACGCTCTTGCGTCACTGTTTGTGATGCCACGGTTTTGCCAAAGGCGGTGCGGCTTGAAGCGCGTTTGCACATCAATTCCAAAGCACGCTCAGCCACGCCAATCAAGCGCATGCAGTGGTGAATACGACCAGGCCCTAAGCGCCCTTGGGCGATTTCAAAACCACGGCCTTCGCCTAGCAAAATATTGCTGGCTGGCACACGCACATTGGTAAACGTCATCTCCATGTGGCCGTGAGGCGCATCGTCGTAACCCATCACGTTGAGTGGGCGAATGATGTTGATACCTGGGGTATCCGCTGGAATCAAAATCATGCTCTGCTGCGAATGGCGTGGCGCTTCAGGATCTGTTTTGCCCATGGTGATAAAAATTTTGCAACGTGGA
>JBEGUP010000112.1:0-6267 GCA_041178825.1 Pseudomonadota bacterium
GAAGACGCCAACACCATGTTTGCCAAGGTGCTGAGCATTTCTGACGTGCTGATGTGGCGCTGGTACACGCTGCTTAGCTTCAAATCCGAAGCCGCTATCGAAGCCCTCAAAGCCGAAATCGCCGCTGGCCGCAATCCCAAAGACGCCAAAGTCGCCTTGGCCAAAGAAATCACTGCCCGTTTTCACAGCGCAGCGGCGGCTGACGCGGCAGAGCAAGACTTCATCAACCGCAGCAAAGGCGGCGTGCCCGATGAAATCACTGAAATCAGCCTTCCGCTGGGCGACGGCGGCGCGGCTGTAGGTATTGGCGCGCTGCTGAAAATGGCGAACTTAGCAGCTTCCAGCGGCGAAGGCAACCGCCTGATCGACGGCGGTGGCGTACGCGTGGACTCGAATGTGGTGAGCGACAAAGGCTTGAAACTGGGCGCTGGCGTTTACGTGCTGCAGGTGGGGAAACGCAAGTTTGCGAAGGTGACTTTGGGCTAATCTTCAGTTTATTTGGTCTATTTTTGCTATTTTATTTATAGCTGCTTAGGCAATAAATACGCTAACTAAAGGCGAAAATTTATGCCCACGGCACAGTTTCAAACCGTGCCACTAAAAAATCCAGCAAAGTACGAACGGCAGGCGACAAATGCTTGCGCGAAGGGTACAAGGCGTAAATAGCCATGTCGGGCAGTTTCCAATGGGGCAAGACTTGTTGCAGCGTACCATCTGCCAAGTGGGGGTTAGCCAAATAAGTGGGCTGCAGCGCGATGCCACCACCCGCCAGCGCCGCTCGCAGCAACGCGGTGGCTTCATTCGCGCTGAATTGGCTAGCCACGCTGACACGGCTGACTTCCTCGCCACGCTGCAGCGTCCAAACGCTTTTGCCAAAATTGGCATAACTCAGGCAGCGGTGCGTCGCTAGATCAGACGGGATTTCGGGCATGCCGTGCTTAGACAAGTACGCTGGCGCAGCAACCAGTACAGACGCACAGGGCGCTAAAACACGACCAATCAGCAACGGGTCAGGCTCAGCGCTGATACGGATGGCGAGATCTATCCGTGCTTCCACCAAATTCAATGCGCCTTCACTGGCGTTGAGGTCGATTTTGAGCAGGGGATGTAGCTTCAGAAAATCACTAATCGCTGCGGCTATTTGCGCATAGGCCAGCGACACGCTACAAGTTATCCGCAACTGACCCGACAAAACACCGTCTTGGCTGCTGGTTTCTTCTTCAACGTTTTCCATCAGCGCCAGCATTTGTTGGCTGCGGCGCAAACAGCTTTCACCCGCATCGGTCAGCGTGACGCTGCGCGTGGTGCGCTGCAACAGGCGCGCGTTCAACCACTGCTCTAGCTCGCTCACATAGCGCGTCACCATGACGCGCGACATATCTAACTTGTCAGCCGCAGCACTGAAGCTGCCGCTGGCTGCAACCTCAACAAACACCTTCATTGCCGTCAATCTATCCATGATTTTTCCACCATTTGAACAAAATATGAAACATATAAGCGCAAATTTTAGACTTTATTTGAACAGTTATTGAAACTAAGATTCAGCCTTATTCCTGTTTTCTTCCTGTCTTCTTCTTTATTTAGGAGTTTTTATGATCCGCACCACCGTTATCGCAGCCTCTTTGGCTGTTGCCTTTGCCGCCCAAGCAGCGCAGCCCCTCGCCGTCAAAATCTACAATGCCAACAGCAGCAGCTTCAACGTCAACTCCACACTGGTTTATGGCGAAAAAGAAGCCGTGGTCATTGACGCTGGCTTTACACGCGCAGACGCCTTGCGTATTGCCGCGAACGTGCTGGACAGCGGCAAACAGCTCACCACGATTTATGTGAGCCAAGCCGACCCTGATTACTACTTTGGCGTAGAAGCCTTGAAAGAAGTCTTTCCGCAAGCGGATGTTGTGACCACCCCAGCTGTTTTGGAGAAGTTAACGGCCAAAATTTCAGGCAAAGTTGCCTTCTGGGGTCCAAAAATGGGCGCAAACGCACCGCGCAAACCGGTTGCGCCCCGCGCGTTGGTTGGCAACACCTTGACGCTAGAAGGTCAAACCATTGAAATTCGCGGCACACAGGGCGTGCTCGCGCACCGCCCGTATGCGTGGATTCCATCGATCAAAGCCATCGTTGGCAACATTGGCGTGTTTGGTGGCATGCATGTGTGGACGGCAGACACGCAGTCAGTTGCTGAACGCGCAGCTTGGGTGACTCAATTGGACGAGATGGCAGCGTTGAAACCTGAATTGGTCGTGCCTGGTCACATGGCAGTTGGCACCAAGGTTGACGCCAGTGCGATTGCTTTCACGAAAGAGTATTTGCAAACGTTCGAGAAACATCTAAGCGCAGGTAAAGACGGCGCAGCCGTGATCGACGCGATGAAGAAATCCTACCCACTGGTGACCGATGGTGTTGGCTCTTTGGAGCTGGGTGCCAAGGTTAACAAGGGTGAGATGAAGTGGTAAGTGAGTAGGTAAGTAAATCAGCTTAACCAAATTTAAACTAAATTAAACTAAATAGGAGTTAACTATGAAACATCTTAAAAATTTCCTCGTCGCAGCATCTATTGTTGCCATGACCGTTGGAAGTGCGTTTGCACAAAGCAGCAATAAAGACATCGTTGTTGCGGGCATGAAGGGGTTGTTCATCACGCGTGACGCATCGGTCATTGATAAATACTGGTCGCCCAACTACATCCAGCACAACCCAGCCGTCCCAAATGGCTCAGCCGTGCTCAAAGGCTGGATTGGTAGTTTGGCTCCAGATTTCAAGTACGAGATCGGCATGGTCATTGCAGAAGGTAATTTGGTCATGATGCACGGTCGATACACTGGTATGGGCCCTAAAGCGATGGTTGGCGTGGATATTTTCCGCCTTGAAAACGGAAAAATTGTGGAACACTGGGACATCCTACAAGAAGAAGTTACCAAAACCGCCAGCGGTAATCCTATGTTTACTAACCCACAAAAGTAACAGCCTGAGTTTTGTAAGCCTCATCAGTAGAGGAATACTTAAAGAATAGCTTGATCTTCACTTTGATGCCTAAATTGCTATATTATTCATAGCTGTTTAGGCAGAAAATACGCTGGTTAAGGTCGAATTTAAGACCCAAAAATTACTATTAATTTGATAGCAAAACTAAGCCGCCAAGGTATGCAGCGGAATATCGTGCTGCGCCGCCAAGACGTCTAGCTGTTTGCGGGTTTTGCTAGCTATCCACGCAGATACACTCTCGTGCGTTTTAGGGGAAAACATGGTTTTCATGCTTTCCATGTTGACGCCAGCTAGGGCGCACAGTGATGCTGCGAAATGCGGCTCTAGCGCGGCTACTGCCACGCGGCCGTCTTTGCAAGCGTAGACTTTGTAACCCGCGTGACCACCGCCGACTGCTGCGCCCGGCTTGGTCAAACCCCATGTACGCGGCAGACCGATGTAAGCGGCGGCTTCTGACAGGGCGACTTCTTGATAAATGCCTTTAGATTTGCTACGCTGGTTCAAAACGGCTTGCAAGACGGCCTCTGTCGCCATCAACGAGCCGCCCATGTCGGCGTAGAGGCTGGCGGGGAGTTCTAAGCCGGGAACAAGATCATTTTCAGCCATGTAGGTCAAGTCATGTCCAGGCTCTTCCGCTCTAGCGCCAGGCGCACCGACGATAGCGACGACGCTGAGTTGCGGATACTGCTTGTGCAAATCTTTCCAAACCAAACCTAGCTTTTTCAGCGCTGAAGGGCGAAACGAGGTGAGCAGCACCTCGGTTTTGGCCAATTCGCGGTGCAAAGCGCGTTGCCCTAGCTCGGTTTTCAAATCAGCTTTGGCGATGCGCACACCCGCATGCAACTCGGCATAGGCTTTGGGGTTGTACAAACCCATAGGGTCGCCGCTGGGCGGTTCTAGTTTGATGCAGGTCGCGCCCATGGCTTGGCAGCGCATCAAAGCGGCGGGGCCGGGCAGGTTCAAACTCAAGCTGAGGACGCGAACGCCTTTGAGTGGTTTCATCATGACGTCAAACTAAGCCAAAAAATCAACGAACAATGACTTCTACACGGCGATTTTGTGGCTCATCCACCTCATCTGCTGTTGGAACCAGTAATTCCCGCTTGCCGCGACCAACAGACTCGACGCGCTCAGCAACAGCGCCTTTGGCAACCAATAACTGCGTCACGACATTGGCTCGTTTGAGTGAAAGTGCGTCATTGGCGAGCAAAGCACCGGTGGAATCTGTATGCCCAGTCACAACCATGTCTGCGCCGCTTCGGCTTTGGGCATCTACTATGATTTTGGGCAATTGCTCTTGCGATTGTGCCGTCAGAGCTGTCCCGCCTGGCATGAAGTTAAGCACATACTTGTTGGGGCGCTTCGGCATCGCTTCGTAAAGCTGAGGGTATTTTTTTTGTACGTCTGGCTCAGCCACAATATCCAGCACAAATGGCTTGCCTTCTTTGACTGTGACGCGTTGGTAAGGGGTATCGAGTGTTTGCTCTTGCTCTATGGTTTTAACCACCACTGCAGAGGCGCTAGCGTCCGCCTGGGGCAACAGCACCACTTTGGTTGCTGGCTTATCAAAATAAGAAACGGCAAGCATGATGACTGTGATGGTGAGTTGTAAAAAGATATCGCTCACAATTTTTCTTCCGTTTCAACAATGAAATCAGTGCCACGAATACCCACACTGAGGGTTTTTGTCTTCACTTTGATGGCATCGGGGTTGATTTTGGCAATCAGCCCCGTCAACATTCGCATAGAACCTTGCAAAAGGCTAATCAGCATGTTGCCATTTTGTGTGGTGGCGTCAAAAGTAAACTTCTCGACGGCGAATTGACTGTTCTCTGACAGCACCAAGGTTGTACCATCACGCAAAACAAGACTAGCACTGCTTTGTTTACCCGCTATCAGGCGTGAATTTTCAAGCACGGCATCGCCGCTTTTCAATAACCGCTCGCCCTGCGCGTCTAGAACGCGAACATCACCCGTCACAATTTTGACAATGCCAGTGGCAGCGCTGGGCGAAGTTTGTGCGAATGCATGCAAGCTACTCAACGCCATCAAACCCACGCCCACTATCGTCCAACCCAATATTGCTTGATGCATTTTTGCCATTTTTGTCTCTGCCCTCAGCTTGTTAGGTTTGATTTTACGCTTTGCACCCGCAAAAGCGTAAGAATTGCAAGCGTCCAACCGACTGAAAGCTTAACAGAATGCAGCAGGCTGTTATATTCACTTACACTTGGTTAACCTTATAGATTGACTCAACCACATGTTTACTACTTTACGCAACATCATTTTGGGCACTTCGGCGCTCGGTGCATCGTTATTCTCAGCTGGTGTGCACAGTGCAGAATTGGGTGATTTTTACAATTTAGGGCAACGACCCACTGAAACGGCCGTGAGGGCTGGATTCATCGCGCTGAACGCACCGCGTTACCAAGGCTCTGATGAACAAAAGACATCCATCGTGCCGGGTATTTTTTTGCAAGCCTCCAACGGCTTGTTTGCCGACCCGTTCAACGGCGTAGGCTACGTTTTTGAGCCTGCTGGTAAATTGATTTACGGCGTGCGTGCCAATATTGACACGGGGCGTTCTGTTGAAGATGCACTGCCTGGGTTTGAAAAAATCAAAGCTCGCTTGAACCCTGGCGTGTTTGCCAACTACACGGTTAATGAGCAGCTCACGCTGAGATCGGCACTTCGCGGCGGCTTGGGCGACTCGGGTGACGGTGGTTTGCTAAATCTGGGCGCAACGTACAAGCTGTACAACGCCAACTTTGTCAGCGTCAATTTGAACGCCTCCGTCAAATTTGGCAGCAGCAGCTACATGCAATCTTATTTTGGCGTAACGCCAGCGCAGTCTGCCGCTTCTGGCTTTGCAGCGCATCAGCCATCAGCTGGCTTGGCGATGGCGCAAGTGGGTTTAACGGGTGGCTTCCCCATTTCTCGTGAGATTTACATCATCTCTAGCCTTTCAATGCAGCGCTTGATGGGCGATGCCGCCAACAGCCCGATTGCGAAGAAAAAGACGCAGCCCAGCCCGATTGCGAAGAAAAAGACGCAGCCGGCTGCTTTTGTAGGGGCGGTGTATAGCTTTTAATTCGTCATTTAAGCTTTGGGTTTGAGTTTGAGTTTGAGTTTTACTTCAGTTTTGTCTTTATACGGGTTGGCAATACCCATATCGGCCAAAATTTGAATTTCTAAAGCTTCCATGGCGTCAGCGTCGGCGTCGCTGGTTTCGTGGTCAAAACCTTGGGCATGCAGTGCGCCGTGCACCAGCAAATGGGCGTA
>JBEGUP010000113.1:0-5927 GCA_041178825.1 Pseudomonadota bacterium
ACCTTGAGAGACTTCCAACACCGCGCGGTGGCTCAGCACCACGTTGTTGCGCTTGCGGTCAAGCTTGATAACTTTGAACTGCAAAGTTTTGTTCTCGTACGGAGACAAATCTTTGATAGGGCGAGATTCGATCAATGAACCTGGCAAGAAAGCGCGGATGCCGTTGACCAAAACAGTCAAACCACCTTTGACTTTACCGCTGGTAACGCCGGTCACGAATTCGCCGGATTCCAGAGATTTCTCTAGGCTCATCCATGATGCGAGACGCTTAGCGGTGTCACGGCTGACGATGGTGTCGCCGTAGCCGTTTTCCATTTGAACAATGGCGACTGAAACGAATTCGCCAACTTGGCATTCGACTTCACCATTGTCACTTTTGAATTCTGAAAGGGGGACATAAGCCTCTGATTTGAGACCTGCGTTAACAACAACGAAGTTGTGCTCGATACGAATCACTTCAGCGGTGACGACTTCACCGATGCGTGTTTCAGAGCTTTTTTGGGATTCTTCAAATAGGGCTGCAAAAGATTCTGACATTAATTTTTCCTATGCCATCAAAAGCGGACATCACAGCAGCACGATTGCTTCTGTTTCTATAGCCAAAGACGGATATTTTCTGCCGGTTACGGCGGGTTAAGTTTTAAAAATTGCTTTTAAACCATGCACTTGTCGTGCGAAGGGAGTTTAAAAACGCTGTTTACCTTGCCACCAGTTCAAAGCTAGATTGACCGATTCTTCAATCGATAAATCAGAATTGTCTAATAGAAAAGCATCTTGGGCAGGCTTCAAAGGAGCAGCGGTTCGGGAGGAATCCCTTTCGTCACGCGCTTCTAGGTCTGCACGAAGAACATCGAGTATAGCTGAAAATCCCTTTGAAATCAATTGCTTATGGCGTCGCAAAGCACGTTTTTCAGCACTTGCAGTCAAAAACACCTTCAACTCGGCATCTGGGAAGATCACAGTACCCATATCTCGTCCATCCGCAACCAAACCGGGCAGGGCTCTAAAGCTGTGTTGCAACTTGACCAAAGCTAGCCGAACCAGCGGCAAAACAGACACTTGAGAGGCATGCATGCCGCCAACTTCAGAGCGAACAACATCGCTCACATCGTCGCCATTCAGCCAAATAATGTCGCCTTCAAACCTCAAATGCAGCTTTTCTACCAAGCCAGTCGCAAGGTTTGCGATGGCAACTTCGTCTTTTGCCTCCAAACTCAAGCCCAGTTGCAATGCCGCAAAAGCCGTAACGCGATACAAAGCACCCGAATCTAGGTAGCGGTAGCCCAATTGCTGAGCTAAATTGGACGCCAAACTGCCTTTGCCAGAGGCACTAGGGCCATCAATGGTGATAACAGGAATGACTGAGTCATTGGTTTGAGCAACTGAAAAAAGCGCCTCAAAGTAGTCCGGAAAGGTTTTAGCGACGCATTTCGGATCCAAAATCCTAATCGGTAAACCTGCTGGGTTGAATGCCGCTAGCGAAAAACACATGGCAACGCGGTGGTCATCGTAGGTGTGAATCGCTGCTGTTTTCCAGTCAGATACCGTTTTTGGGGGGGTGATACTGATGAAATCAGCGCCTTCAACAACCGTAGCGCCTAATTTTCGCAGCTCAGTTGCCATCGCCACAATACGGTCCGTTTCTTTGACGCGCCAGCTGGCAATGTTGCGCAAGGTGGTCGTGCCATCTGCATAAAGCGCCATCACGGCTAAAGTCATCGCTGCATCGGGGATGTGGTTGCAGTCTAAATCGACGGCTTTTAGTGGCCATGATCCGCGCGAAATTTCTAGGTGATTTGGGCCGCTGTTAACGATAGCGCCCATCGCCTGCGCAGCTTCCACGAAACGGATGTCGCCTTGGATGGAGTCAGCGCCTACGCCTTCTATTCGGACGCCATTGAAGGTGGTTTTCGGAGTGCCAAATACGTCGTTATCCGTTGTATTTATTGCTCCTAAAGCTATAAAATAGCTAGCAGAAGAGGCATCTGCTTCGACGTGAATACTGCCTGGAGACTGGTAGCGGCTACCGGCTGGAATGGTGAATTTTTGCCATCCATCGCGTCGCACCTTGATACCAAAGCGCGCCAGTAAATTCAAAGTGATTTCAATATAAGGTTTTGAAATCAGTTCACCTTGAACCTCGATCACGATGTCTTGGGTTGCGACTAGCGGTAAAGCGAGCAACAGGGCAGTTAAAAACTGGCTGGAAACGTCGCCTCGAACCTTGATGGCTTCGTTCAACTTGAATGATTTTGCAGCTTTGATTTTCAAAGGCGGGTAGCCATCTTGACCCAAGTAATCGACCTGACAGCCCAATTGACGTAAACCATCGACCAAATCGCCAATCGGCCGCTCGTGCATGCGGGGCACCCCGCTGAGTTCAAATTCTGTCGTGCTGCTGGCGAGCAAGGCCAAAGCCGCTGTCAATGGGCGCATCGCAGTACCTGCGTTGCCCATATACAGCTTCGCACTTGGGAGATTTTTTGAATTCCCCAAACCGGTTATTTCAACTGTGGAGCCTACGCTAGAACCCGTTTTGACGATTTTGCAGCCCAGTTGTTCAAGCGCAGTCAACATGACTTGCGTGTCGTCCGAGTCCAGTAAATCGTGCACCGAGGTGGTGCCTTGGCTCAGTGCTGCGAGCAATAAAACACGGTTTGAGATGCTTTTGGAGCCTGGTAAAACAACGGTTCCACTGGCGTGGTCAAGAGGAGGAATATCTAAGGAATGGGTGCTGAACATGCGCGAGTTTTTTACTTTATGGGTAATTCGTTTGCCAAATGCCAACCTTTGCGAGCAACGCTTGCATGCGCTATGCTGGAATGCAAAGATTTGCTGTCAGAGTTTGCAATCATCGATGCCATTAAATCCAGTGCTTGCTGAAATTGCTCAATTTGCAACGTCATTTGAACTTTATTGGCCATAAATATATCGTGCCACATCTCGGGGTCACTTGCGGCGATTCGTGTGAAATCACGAAACCCAGTTCCTGCCAGCGATAAGTAATCGTCGCTATTTTTTTGCGTTGTGATGCTATTCATTAAGGCAAAAGCTAGTAAATGAGGCAGATGGCTGACGGCAGCAAAAGCGGCATCGTGGGCATCTGGTGACATGCTTTCAACACTGCATCCTAAGCTGGTCCAGATCGATTGTGCACGACTCAATTGGCTAGTCAACGTGCGGGCGACAGGCGTTAAGATGACTTTACGACCCGCGTACAGGTTTACATCTGCACTTTCAACGCCAGTGCGTTCTTTGCCGGCAATAGGGTGCGCCGGTACAAAACTTCCCACCAGCGATCCTAAAATACGTTGCGCCGCATCCACCACATCTGTCTTGGTGGAGCCCACATCCATGATAAGCATATCTGGTGTGATCATGTGTTTGATAGCTTTGAATGTACCTTCGATGGCCGCAACTGGTACGGCGATAAGCACAATGTCTGAGCCTGACACAGCCTGCAGCGCTGAAGCAGCTTCAACTGTAATGACGCCTAATTGCAGGGCTTTGGCCGTAGTACTTGGTGATTTGCTGTAGCCCACAATGCGTTTGACCAAGCCTGCGCGTTTCATAGCCAAGGCAAACGAGCTGCCCATCATGCCACAGCCAATGATGCCAAGTTGTTCAAATTGCGGTTGTTTTGCTTTGCTAAACAGTGACACGGTAGAGATTCTTAGTTGGTATTTAGATGAAATGGCAGAGTTTGCTTTTGTATTTACCGTTAATCACTGACAGCATAGCTGCCTAACAATTTGTAAAAAGCACAACAGTTTTGCAATTCTTTCAATGCGCTAGCCACATGTGGTTGCGAAGGATGACCCGCCAGATCGATATAGAAAAAGTATTCCCATTGGCCTGAACGGGCAGGGCGTGACTCGAACCGTGTCATTGAAACGCCGTGGTTTTTAAGTGGTATCAGCAAGTCGTGCACAGCGCCAGGTTTGTTGGGCACAGAGACAATTAAACTGACGCTGTCTTTGCCAGAAGCCAGCGGCATCGGTAAGGTCTGCGGCAAGCAAACAACAGCAAAGCGGGTGCGGTTAAACGCATCGTCTTGAATGGCATGTGCAGCGAGGTGCAAGCCAAACTCAGCGCCAGCGCGCTCACTCGCGATACCTGCCCAAGCTGGGTTGGTGGCAGCGAGCCTTGCCCCTTCAGCATTGCTAGAAACGGCGCGGCGCTCCGCCTTTGGCACATGTTTTGCTAACCAACCTTGGCATTGCGCCAGCGCTTGCGGATGCGCTAAAACGACTTCAATATTATCCAATGAATTAGATAAACGCAGCAAATGGTGGCGCACCAAAAAGCTGGCTTCACCGATGATGTGCAGTGGTGAATTGAGGAACAAATCAAGCGTACGTGTGACTACACCCTCGGTGTTGTTTTCTACGGGTACAACCCCAAAATCTGCGTTGCCTGCCGTCGTGGCGTGGAACACCTCATCAAAACTACCGCAAGGAATGTGTTCAATACTTGTCCCGAAAAACTGCAGGGCCGCCATTTCGCTGAATGTGCCAGCTGGCCCCAGGTAAGCTACACGTTGCGGCGCTTCCAAAGAGCGACAAGCTGACATCACTTCTCGCCAAATATGAGCAATACTAGCATTTTTGAGAGGGCCTGCATTTGCCGTCTGTAAGCCGCTGATGACCTGTGCCTCACGCTCGGGTCGATAAACGGGTGAGCCATCCAACTTCTTAATTTCACCTACTTCACCCGCATAGCCTGCACGACGGTTGAGTAGCGCCAAAAGTTCTTTGTCGGTGGCATCAATCAAATCGCGTAGTTCAAGCAGGGTTTTACTCATTTAGTCAATTTTAGAGGTTAAATATACATCTAGCCAGGGTATTTGCTGCCTGAGACGCTACTAATTTTATAGTGTTTGAATATTCTCGTTAAGCATCAGAACTGTCATCAGCAGCCAAGTCAGCGGCAGGATTAGCGATATTTTCTGCGCCGTCTTCTGCCGATTCTTGTTGATTTGCGTCGTTCTCCACAATCCGTTGCAAACCGCTCAACTGTGAACCTTCGTCCAAGCCAATCAATGTGACACCTTGGGTCGCACGACCCATTTCACGAATTTCACTGACGCGGGTACGTACCAAAACGCCTTTGTCAGTAATCAGCATGATTTCGTCATCGGTATGCACCAAGGTTGCAGCTACCACTTTGCCATTTCGCTCTGACTGTTGGATAGCGATCATGCCTTTGGTGCCGCGTCCGTGGCGGGTGTATTCAGCAATATTGGTGCGTTTGCCGTAGCCGTGTTGGGTTGCAGTCAGCACGCTTTGCAAGTCGTCTTCAGCGACCAGCATGGCAATCACACTTTGACCGTCTTCTAAATTCATACCGCGTACACCGCGCGCACCACGTCCTACTGGGCGCACATCGTTTTCATCAAAGCGCACGGCCTTGCCTGCGTCGCTGAACAGCATCACGTCGTGTTTGCCATCGGTGAGCGCAGCGCCAATCAAATAATCGCCATCGTCCAGCGTGACGGCGATGATGCCGCCTTTGCGCGGGTTGTCAAACTCGTCCAGAGATGTTTTCTTGACCGTACCCATGCTGGTCGCCATGAAAACATATTGGTCAGCGGGGAACTTGGTTTTTTCGCCCGTTAATGGCAAAACAACGGTTATTTTTTCGCCGTCTTGTAGCGGGAACATGTTGACAATCGGACGACCGCGCGAGCCGCGCGAGCCCGCTGGAACTTCCCAAACCTTGAGCCAGTACAGGCGGCCACGATTTGAGAAGCACAAAATATAGTCGTGCGTGTTGGCAACAAAAAGTTGGTCCACCCAATCGTCATCTTTGGTTTGCGTCGCCTGTTTGCCGCGACCACCGCGTTTTTGCGCGCGGTATTCAGACAGCGGTTGGCTTTTGATATAGCCGCTGTGGCTCATGGTCACCACCATGTCGGTCGGGGTGAT
>JBEGUP010000114.1:0-7127 GCA_041178825.1 Pseudomonadota bacterium
TCAGCGCCAGCAGGCTTTTGAAACTTGGCTGCAAGGCTTGACCGCGCAGCACCCGCTGCTAGTGAAAACCCTGAGACCCGCCTCTGTAGACGCCAGTTTTAGGCGATATTTCAGGATTGATACCCTTGCAGGAACAAGTTTGGTCATCATGGACGCCCCACCCGCCCAAGAAAACTGCAAACCCTTTGTCGATATTGCCCGTTTGATGGCGCAGGCCGGTTTGCAAGTGCCCGATATTTTGGCTTGGGACGAAGCCCAAGGCTTCATGCTGCTCACTGATTTGGGCGCAAAAACCATGATGGAAGTCATCAATCCGCACTTGTCTGACGACTTGGCAGAGCCAAATTTTGACCTCTACATGCAAGCCGTCGACGCCTTGATTGACTGGCAACTCGCCTCGAAGCCCGACATTTTGCCGCCGTACGATGAAGCCCTGCTTCGCCGTGAACTCGCTTTGTTCCCCGATTGGTATTTGGCCAAGCACAAAGGCGTCACCCTAGATAAAACGCAGCAAGCCGTCTTAGACAACGCCTTTTCGCTGATAGTGAAGCGTAATTTGGAAGTTCCAAGCGTTTACGTCCATCGCGACTTCATGCCACGTAATCTCATGGTGATGGGACCAAAAACTGCCGATGGCAAGCGTAGTTCACAACGGAGTCTGGGCGTCTTAGATTTCCAAGACGCCGTTTATGGCCCCATCACCTACGACATCGCCAGCCTGATGCGAGATGCGTTTTTGACTTGGGAAGAGCCGTTTGTACTCGACATCACCATCCGCTACTGGCAAAAAGCCGTCAAAGTCGGGCTTTTGGGTGAAAACAGTGCATCCGGCTGGGGTGCAGACTTCGGCGAGTTTTACCGCGCCGTAGAGTGGCAAGCCCTGCAGCGCCACCTGAAAATCCTAGGCATCTTCGCCCGCCTAACCCTGCGCGACGGCAAACCCAAATACCTAGCCGACACCCCCCGCTTCATCACCTACGTCCGCAAAACGGCGGATCGTTACCGCGAATTAGGCCCGTTTTTGAAGCTGATTGACCAAATTGAAGGTATTGAAACGGCAATGGGGTTTGCTTATGGGCGGATGTAGCTTTAAAAGATCAAAAATAGGTATTTTTATGCCTCTAGCCGGCGTATTTGCTGCCTAAACAGCTATTAAAATAATAGCAAAAATGAATGTAACTTGAATTTAAATATGCCCCGATTCCACTGCCCCACACCACTGCAAACTGGCGAAGTCATCGCGCTGCCAGCTGGAGCGGCACGCCATGTGCAGGTTTTGCGGATGCAACCTGGTGGGACTATTACGTTGTTCGGTGGTGCTGAACGTGGTGGTGAGTTCGAAGCCACGATTGAGCACATGGGGCGCAGCGAGGTGCGTGTGTTGGTGGGTGCTCACTTTGCTGTTGAGCGAGAGCCTACAAGACAAGTTCATCTAGTCGTCGGCGTGCCAGCTAACGACCGTATGGATTGGCTGGTTGAAAAAGCCACAGAATTAGGCGTTACCAGCATCCAGCCAGTGATGACGGAGCGCAGCGTTTTACGGCTGAGTGGTGAGCGGGCGGACAAAAAACGCGCCCATTGGCAAGCTGTGGCGGTTGCGGCTTGCGAGCAATGTGGGCGTAACCAAGTGCCTGTGGTGCAAGAGGTGCTGACTTTGAGCGCCTGGCTGGCGTTGCAAAAAGAAAATTCTGAGACAGCACGTTATTTGTTGTCTTTGCGCCCTGAAACGCAGGCTTTGAACACATTGGTAACTGCAAATATGTTGCCGGTGACTTTTTTGTCGGGTCCAGAAGGCGGTTTGAGCGTCGTCGAGGAAGACGCTGCCTTGGCAAAAGGATTCCAACCTGTCAGCTTGGGCAACCGTGTTTTGCGTGCTGAAACGGCGGGTTTGGCTGCATTGGCGCTTTTTACTGCTTAAATACCAGTCTGGTTTGCTGCATAAATTTTCAGCATTTTTATCTCTTAAAGTTAGGAATCACCCTTGAAACGCAATCTCTGGCTTTTAGCCATCGCCCAAGGGCTGTTTTTAACCAACAACGTCACTTTTATCGCCATCAATGGCTTGGTGGGGCTGAGCTTAGCGCCCTTGGGGTGGATGGCAACACTGCCTGTGATGGGTTATGTAGTGGGCGGGGCGCTCAGCACCGGGCTGGTTGCAAAGTCGCAAACCCGTTTCGGGCGCAAAACATCATTCCAGCTTGGCTTACTTGTGGGTCTGCTTTCAGCCGCCGTTTGCGCCTATGCGGCTTACAGCCGGCAGTTCTGGTTGTTGGTTGCAGCAACCGTAGTGGCGGGTTTTTACAACGCCAATGCCCAGTTGTACCGGTTTGCGGCAGCAGAATTGGCTAATTCTGCTTTTAAGGAAAAAGCAGTGTCTTTGGTGCTGGCGGGCGGGTTGATCGGGGCTGTTTTGGGACCCAATTTGGCGTTATGGACCAAGTCGATGTTTGCCTCAAGCAGCTCTACGCCTTTCATTGGCGCGTATTTAGCCTTGGTTTTTGTGGCGCTGCTTTCTATGGCTGTTTTATCGTTCATCAACTTCCCTGCGCATGTCATCAAAAGTAAGGCTGATGGTGCTAAAAACGCCGGTCGCCCTCTGTCAGAGATCATGCGTCAACCCGTATTTATCGTCTCCACTATGGCTGCTGCGCTGGGTTATGGGGTGATGAATTTGCTCATGGCTGCCACGCCCATCGCCATGCAGCAGTGCGGTTTGCAGTTTTCAGATGTGGCTTTTGTGTTGGAGTGGCATGTGATTGGCATGTTTGCACCTGGTTTTTTCACGGGGCATTTGATCAAGCGTTTTGGGGTGCTGCAAATCATGGGTGTGGGCGTGGTGCTTAACTTAGCTTGTATCTTGATTGCGTTGTCGGGGCAAGATTTACACCAGTTTTTAATCGCTTTATTTCTGTTGGGTTTGGGTTGGAATTTCTTGTTCACCGGCAGCACGACTTTGGCGCTAGATACCTATTCCCCAGAGGAGAAAGACCGCGCTCAAGGGGCCATTAACTTCTTCACGTTTGCGGTGTTGGCGCTGAGTTCTTTTGCATCAGGAGCCTTGGTGACGACCCGTGGTTGGACGTTGCTGAACTTGGGTTCGCTGCTGCCGGTTGTCGTGACTGGAGCTGCTTTGATCTGGCTTGCATTCCAACGACGTGGCAGTCACAATGCGAAGTCATAATGCAGAGTCTTAGCAATTATTCAGTTAACTTTTTCAATGGGAGAACATCATGGGTTTATTAGATTCAGTTTTGGGCGCGGTATTGAGTGGTGGTCAGCAGCAACAAGCGCCAGCTGGCGGTTTGGCAAGCATTATCAGCATGGTGGCGAACAATCCACAAATTTTGTCCACCATCACAGGTATGTTGAGTAATGACGGTGGCCAAGGCGGCTTGGGCGGCTTGGTTGGCAAGTTTCAGCAAGCTGGCTTGGGCGATGCGATGGGTTCTTGGATCGGTACCGGTGAAAACCAAGCCGTGACTGGCGACCAAATCGGCGGTGCACTGGGTGGCGACGTGTTGGCAGGTTTGGCCAAGCAAATGGGCGTGAACTCTGGCGATGCTGGTGGTATTTTGGCTCAAGTTTTGCCTGAGCTCATCAACAAAATGACCCCAACTGGTCAAGCGCCAGCAGGTGGTCTGGGCAATATGGGTGATTTGGCCGGTATGTTGGGCGGCCTGTTGAATCAAAAAGGCTAATAATTGGCAAAAACAAGCTTCAATGCTTGTTTTAGTTATTTGCGTTGATAGTTTGATCCAGCCAAGTTTTTAAAACACTAAAGACTTGCGCTTGGTCAGGCGCATTGAAAATCTCGTGAAACATATGCTCGAAAGCTTGTGTTTTTACGCAAACTGGGGCTGTGGTTGCAAATGCGCGGCTTCCAGCGGGATTAACCAATTTATCCTCCCCAGCAAACATCAGCAAAGTCGGTATCGTCCACTTTGGCGCAGATTCGATTGTCGCCGCGCCTGAAACAGCAATCACATTGGCTAATCTGGCAGAAATACGGTCATGCACCAACGGGTCAGCCAAATAAGCGGCGACCACAGCTTGGTCGCGGCAAATAAAGTTGGCATTTAACCCGTTGCCGACGCGCAAATTAGGCGCGATTTTGGGCAATGTAGCCAACAAAGCTTTTTGAACGATATTCAAGCCAGGGTCTAAAGCGGGCGATGACATCACCAACGCATCAACAGGTGCTAAATTCAGCGACACAAAACGACTCACCACACCGCCGCCCATGCTGTGGCCAATAAGCAGCAAGGGCTCGCCTGAAGCCATGATGCTACGTGTTTGGGCAATAACCTTTGCCAAATCATCCAACATCCGGGCGTCTGACGGCAAACCACCGCGAATGCCGGTCGATAAACCATGACCATAGTGGTCATAACCGAGAACCCTAAACCCCCATTCGTTGAGATGCTTTGCCACATGCGCGTAGCGCCCGATGTGCTCGCCTAAGCCGTGTGCCAACAATGCTGTGCCCCTCACAGGCTTATCGGCTGGCAATGGCCAGTCATAAATAGCCAATTTGTCTTGATCTAACGAATCAAGGGTGGACATGAAGGGCTTAGGCAAAGTAGTCATGCAGTTATCAAAGTACGCCACACCAAGCCGCACAAAGCAGACGCAAACAACACGGGAATAACGCTTATTTTGAAGCGAATCAAGGCAATCGCCGCGACCACGGCGGCAACGATTGAAAAGTAATCCAAGCGATCAAAAACATCGCCTGTCGTACCTGTTTTGATGGCAATATGCGCTATGAAGAACAGAGCTAATGAGGCAATAACACCGACGACAGCTGCGGTAATTGCAGTCAGTGGCGCGGTGAATTTTAAGTTGTTGTGTGTGGTTTCCACCAGCGGCCCACCAGCCAAAATAAAAATGAACGAAGGCAAAAAAGTAAACCAAGTCACCACCGTCGCTGCCAGCGCAGCGCCTAAAAATAAACTCTCAGGCCCTAGTACTTGCTTGGCCCAGCCACCCAAAAATGCAACAAAGGCTACCACCATGATGAGCGGCCCTGGAGTGGTTTCTCCCAAAGCCAAGCCGTCAATCATTTGTGCACCAGTTAACCAACTAAATTGTTCAACAGCCCCTTGGTAAACATAGGGCAGCACAGCATAAGCGCCACCAAAAGTCAAAAGCGCCGCTTTGGTGAAAAACCAAGCCATTTGTGTGAGCGTGCTGTCCCAACCTTGGTAAGCCATCAAAATCGCCATCGGCACTAACCACAGCACAGCGCCTACGGTAATAACGGTCACCAAACGTGACTTTTTGAACAAGGCATGCTCTGGCGTGGCTGTGTTGTCGTCAATCACGGCTGGTCGAATCTCGCCAGTTATTGATTTTTTAGCACCATGACTTGAAGATGTTGAAAATTGTTGTGGTGCAAATTTAGCGCCCAAGACACCAACCAAAGCCGCGCAGACAACAATCACAGGAAAAGGCATTTGTAAAAAATAAATAGCTAAAAAACTCATCACAGCAACCGCCCACAATATAGGTGCAGCTGAAGGTGTTTTGAGTGTTTTTGAGCCAATACGGTGTACGGCTTGTAGCACTAGGGCGGCTACTGCTGGTTTGATGCCATACAGCAACGCCGCCACCCAAGGCACATTGCCAAAAACCACGTAAACGTAGCTCAGGCCTATCAAAATGAACAGCGAAGGCAACACAAACAACACGCCAGCCACCACGCCACCCCAAGTGCGGTGCATTAGCCAACCAATGTAAATGGCTAATTGCTGCGCTTCAGGCCCGGGTAGCACCATGCAGTAGTTCAAGGCATGCAGAAAGCGTTTTTCAGAAATCCAACGCTTTTCATCCACCAGCTCTTTGTGCATGATGGCAATCTGCCCGGCAGGGCCACCAAAGCTGATGAAGCCGAGTTTGAACCAAAATTTCAGAGCCGAGTTTGAACCAAAATTTCAGCGCTTCAGAAAATGAAACTGTAGGCTGCAACTTTGAATTCATAGGTCGTGTAAAGAGGCGTGAAAGAGGTAAAACTTATCTAGAAAATAAAAAAACCGACGTTCCCGCCAGTAAATTAGGCGCAAAGCGAACAATTCGGCCTTCTTGCATGCCAAAACTGTCTTGTACTTTCAGGCCGTTATGCAATGCAAGCTCGCGCAAATCAGTATGTGTGCCTACGCGAATGTTCGGGGTGTCATACCACTGGTATGGCAAGCGACGCGTCACTGGCATGCGGCCTAGCAAAATACTCAATCTGTTTGGCCAATGCGCAAAATTAGGAAAGGCAACAATGCCTAAGCGCCCAACGCGCGCGGTTTCACGCAGCATCACCTCTGCATTGCGCAAATGTTGTAGCGTGTCGATTTGAAGCACAACATCAAACGAAGCATCATCAAACAACGCCAAACCCTCGTCTAAGTTCAGTTGAACGACGTTAACGCCACGTTTTACACAGGCTAGCACATTGGCATCGTCAATTTCAATGCCGTAGCCGGTGCAGTTTCGGGTGGCTTGTAGATGCGCGAGTAATGCGCCGTCGCCACAACCTAAATCAAGCACGCGCGAACCCATGGGAACAAGTTGAGCAATGGCTTGCATGGTGGCTAAATCGCTCATGCTACAACTTTCATGGTTACTTTGGAATGTATTTCACTCAAAATGCTATCAAAATAAGAGCGAACTAAGCTTGTGTAACGCTGATCATCGAGTAAAAATGCATCGTGGCCATGTGGTGCGTCGATCTCTGCATAGCTGACATCTCGGTTGTTATCGAGTAGAGCTTTTACCAACTCTCGGCTGCGCGAGGGTGAAAATCGCCAGTCAGTTGTAAAGCTAATCAGCAGAAACTTAGCTTTTGCAAGCTCCAAAGCCTTGGTTAAATTGCCGCTAAATTTGCGCGCTGGGTCGAAATAATCTAGTGCTCGGGTAATCAACAAGTAGGTATTGGCATCAAAATATTCTGCAAACTTATCGCCTTGGTGGCGTAAATAGCTTTCTACTTGAAAGTCAGCGCTTGATTTGTCGGTACCGAACGCATATTGCAAAGTATTGTGCTTTAAATCTCGACCAAATTTTTCGGCCATGTCATCGTCGCTTAAATACGTGATGTGACCAATCATTCGGGCGACTGACAATCCGCTGCGCGGCAC
>JBEGUP010000115.1:0-5895 GCA_041178825.1 Pseudomonadota bacterium
CCTGCGGGTGAAAATTTGGTTTTAGCGCCACCTTATATCGTGGACAAAGCGCAGATTGATGTGATGGTGGGCGTTCTGGCCGATGCCATCAAAAAGCACGCTTAAAAACCAAAAAAGCACGTTAGTGTGCTTTTTTTGCTGGGTTGATGGATAGCTATTAGTGCATCAACACGGGGTTGTGCGCAAGTTCGGCGTAGCCGTCTAAAGTGTCCTCCACCTCTTCTTGCGTTGGCGTGTTGGTCTGCCAAGCGGTAATTTGCTGTTGAAACAACTCCGCCCAAGATCCGTCTAGATACACTTCTTTGCCAGAGCGCTTGTCAACAATCTCAAAACCGTGGCGCGCCAAAACTGGTTTTTTGATTTCACTGGCGTCTACGACTTCGCCATCGCTGTCGAGCTGCATGTGCACAACGACAAACGATTCGGAGTCGTACAACATCTGCATCGATGAGTTTTTTAATAATTCTGAAAAAGCTGTTTGTATCAACATATATGTCCTATTGTCATCCCATATACCAACGTCTGTGGTAATTTCAAGGCTGACTAGGCTCAAAAAAACAATGAAAAATGCCTAAATTGCAACAAATTTACACAAAAAATTACTTCTAGAAAAATTAGGCCGTTTAATTTGGCAAAGTTTGAATACTTTGCCAAACAGCATCCACATAGTCGCCGTTGGTTTCCGTGAACCGAAACCGCGCTGGTAAATAATTCAAACCAGTGGCAAACCACAGCTCAATCTTTTGATCAAACTCGCGCCTTGGGTTGCGCGTGAGTCGCAGCGCCATGTGAGAACCTGTCCGCAGGTTCAGCGTTTCTGGCTCGTTCACGGAGAAAAGCCAAGGCTCAGCATCTGAGGCACTGACTGTTTGTATGGTCAAAGTGCTGCCTGGCGGATACCGCGTGGGCTGTGCTGCCAGCAAACCAGCCAGTTGCCAAATCACGCTGATGCGATCTTGTGCACCCGTAAGCAAAGGCACTTCTGGCTTGTTGGCACTGAAAGTGATTTTTTCTGATGCGTAGTCAAAGTGAGCGGCCACTTCGCTTCTGTTCAGCCGTTTGTCTGAAAACCGCAAAGGTTGTAAGCCTTGCGACGTCACCAATCCAGTGCTGTTTTGTTCAAACACATTGAAAGTTTTGATCAGCAAAGTATAGGTTGCAAGCATATTGAGTGCGTATTTTTCGCCGTCTTGCTGCCAAACCATTTCCGCGTCACCTTGGTTCACGACACCATTTTTGGTGAAAATCACTTTGTAAATATGCCGCCCCGTGTTTAAAGCTACAAAAGCAGGTGGTGGCAGTCCAGACTCGCCAGATGCAGAGGCTGGCGAAGCTACCGTAGTAGGAACTTCAACAACTAAAGGTGCTGCCGTTGTATCTGCGGAGGGAATAGGTGTTGTAAGAGGTGTTGTGAGAGGGGGTGATTGAATAAGCTCGCCCACTGGTGGTGGCGCAGCAACTATGCTTGGCACGGGCGCTGGCAACAGCGTTGCCGCATCTTGCGCCACAGGTGGTACGGCAGCGACCTTGGCCTTGGGTTTCGCCGGTTTAGGCGTTGTTACAACTTTTGGCGCTATTTCAACAACAGATGCCTCAACCACGGGCGTTGGCGTGGGCAGCTCTATCATTCGCGTTGTAAATGCTTCAGTTTGAGTGGATTTTATCGTGCTAAATTGGCCTCTAGCCGAGGTGATGATTGCCAAGTGTGCTATCAAAACCATAACAAAAAGTATGGCTAATAATGCCAGCCAGTGCTTTGTTTGTAAGGGTTTTGAGCGTGCCATAGCTAGAGGATATTACAATTCGACCATGAAACTCGCAACCTACAAAGACGGCTCGCGCGATGGCCAACTCATCGTCGTCTCGCGTGACCTTAGCCACGCCCAATACGCCACCGGTATCGCCAGCCGCTTGCAGCAGGCGCTGGACGACTGGAACTTCATCAGCCCGCAGTTGCAAGACGTGTATGACTTGCTCAACAGCGGACGCTCGCGTCACGCATTCCCTTTCGATCCCAAGCAATGCATGGCACCGCTGCCCCGCGCTTACCAGTGGGCAGACGGCTCGGCTTACCTGAACCACGTCGAACTGGTTCGAAAGGCTAGAAATTCAGAAGTCCCAGCCAGCTTCTATCAAGACCCGCTGATGTACCAAGGCGGCAGCGACGACTTTATCGGCCCGTGCGACGATATTCGCTGCGTTTCTGAAGCTTTTGGCATCGATTTCGAATCCGAAGTCGCCGTTATCACCTCTGATGTCAAAATGGGCAGCACGGCAGAGCAAGCGCTGGACGGCATCCGCTTAGTTCTACTAGCCAACGACGTGAGTTTGCGCAATTTGATTCCTGACGAACTCGCCAAAGGCTTTGGCTTTGTGCAAAGCAAGCCCGCTACTGCGTTCAGCCCGGTCGCCGTCACTTTGGACGAGCTCGGCGATGCGTGGGACAAAGGCCGCCTGAACATGACTGTGCAAAGCACCTGGAATGGCCGCAAAGTCGGCATGTGCGACGCTGGGCCGGAAATGACCTTTCACTTCGGCCAACTGATCGCCCACCTGTGCAAAACCCGCAATGTGCGTGCGGGCAGCGTCATCGGCTCAGGCACGGTGAGCAACAAGGGCGTGGAATCAAAACCTGGCAAAGACGGCGCAATCCGCACCGACTGGCCCAAAGGCTACAGCTGTATTGCTGAAAAGCGCTGCATCGAGGTCATACAAGATGGTCAAGCAAGCACCGAATTCATGAAGTTCGGCGACACCATTCGTATTGAGGTCAAAGGCAAAGACGGTAACAGCGTGTTTGGCGCGATTGAGCAGGGCGTGGTTCAGTCAGGCGTCTAGCCGCCATGGATTCCCGCCTTCGCGGGAATGACGAGATGACGGTTTAGATTTGGTGCGCAATCACTTTGAAGCCGCGCAGCAGCATTTCCACCGACACGGCCACCAAAATCAAACCCATCAGCCGTTCAACAGCCACTACCACGCGCTCACCTAAGATGCGCTGAATCCGTTCCGCCAGCACCAGCACCACCGCGCACACCGCCATGGTGATGCACAGCGCCGCTATCCACTCCAGCTTGCGCTCAGGCGCTTGGCTGACCAGCAGCATCACCGTGGCCAGCGCAGACGGTCCAGCTAGCGCGGGAATCGCCAGCGGCACAATCAGCGGCTCACCTACAAATTCTTCTTCAGCATGCGCGGCAGAGGGGAAAATCATCTTTAACGCAATCAAAAACAAAATCACACCACCGGCGATTTGCAGCGACACATCGCTCAAATTCATCAGCGTCAAGAAATCTCTACCCACAAACATAAAGCCCAGCAGCAGCAAAAAGGCAATCAGCACCTCGCGCATGATGACCAGCGTGCGCCGCTCGCGGGAGACGTGACGCAGCGATTTGATGAAAATCGGGATATTGCCAACTGGGTCGGTGATCAAAATCAACAAAATCGTGGCAGATGTGAGGGTGTAATTCATCCCCGCATTATGGACAAAAAACAGTGTTTGGCGACACAGCGCCCCGAACTTAGCAGCATGTTCTGGGATAATTAGCCAATGCACACCGCTTCTATGCTCCAAACCCTGCGCCGCGCAACCGCGTTGGTACGCTGGGTGTTGCTGGGTTTTGTGCTGTCCATGGGCGTTGCCATCGCGTCGCCCATTGTCAATCCGCAAGCGACACAGCTGATTTGTTCAGCCTCGGGCGGCATGAAACTGATTGTCACCACAGCCGACGGCAGTACCGAAGTTGCTAGCCAAAGCATGGAATGCCCGCTGTGCGTCAGCATCATCGCGCCTCCTTCCGTGCTGAAAAGCGGGTTTGAACCCCTTCAACCCCTGTCCTACGCGCTGCAGCCCATCCCCGCTGCCATCATTGCCCAGCGCACCGCCACACCGCCGCCAGCACGCGGACCGCCTGACTTTCTGTAAAACACATTCTTCTCATTTGCAGTCTATTTTGCTATATATTTTATAGCTGCTTAGGCAGTAAATACGCTGGCTAAAGCCATATTTAATGTGCTTTTTGGCTGGAATTAGTCGTTTTATAGAAAAATCAGTTTATTTCATGAAAAATTCATCTTTTGTATCGTTTTGCACATCATTTTTACGTCAATTTACTATCAAATGCATAGCTGCAGTGGCAACTATCACGCTGGCTAGTGCCGCATTTGCCCATGTGGTTTTAGAGGATCAAGTTGCTTTGGCAGGCAGCAGTTACAAAGCGGTGCTCAAAGTCGGTCACGGCTGCGAGGGCTCGCCCACCATGGCGATGCGCGTCACGATTCCCGCCGGTTTTATGGGCGCAAAACCCATGCCCAAAGCCGGCTGGAAGCTGGATGTAAAAACAGCCAAATTAGCCGTACCTTATGAACGCTATGGCAAGCAAGTCACCGAAGATGTGAGTGAAATCACTTGGACGGCGACTTCCAAAGACAGCTGGCTGCCAGAAGCGCATTACGACGAGTTTGTGCTGCGTGGCGGTTTACCCAAAAAAGAGGGTGCGATGTGGTTCAAAGTGCTGCAAACTTGCGACAAAGGTGCCAACGACTGGTCACAAATCCCCGCTGCTGGCGTAGACCCTCACAGCTTGAAGTCACCCGCTGCGCAGTTGGAAATCATCCCATCGGGTGCGGCTGGGCATCAGCATTGATTGTTTTTTACTTGAAATGAAGAAAATTTAAAATGAAAAATACTATTAAATCAGTAGCTGTTAAGGCAGTAAATACGCCGGCTAGAGTCATTTTTAGGGCTATTTTTACGAGTATTTCAGTGGGTGCATTGTGTTTGTCTGCCGCAGCGCAGGTCAAACCTGCTGATGTCACCGTCAAAGACGCTTGGGTGCGTACCACCGTGCCGGGTCAAAAGGGCACGGGGGCGTTTATGTCGATCACCGCCAAAAGCGATTTGCGCTTGGTGGGCGCGTCGTCTGCCGTTGCTGGTGTGACGGAGGTGCACGAGATGAAGATGAGCGGCGATGTGATGCAAATGCGTGCCGTTTCAGGCCTTGACCTGCCCGCTGGTAAAGCCGTGGCGCTGCAGCCGGGTGGCTTTCACGTCATGCTGCTGGATTTGAAAACCGCACTGCCCAAAAACGTCACCGTGCCGCTGACCTTGCTGTTCAAAGACGCCAAGGGCGTTGAAAGCAAAGTTGAATTGACTGTTCCGGTCGCGACAACTTCGCCAAACGGCACGGCTACGCAGGCTAATCAGCATAAACACTGAGGTTTTTGCCCGTCTCGGGCGTGTCATTTGTGGAACATTGGAGTAAGCTCTAACTAGGCTTATTCCAATTTCAACCTCAACAGTGGAGCACCCCATGAGCAACACCCCAGACATGAGTAGTTTCGGCAAATTTGTCCCCGGTTTTGACTTTTTGCAAAACTTGGCGAAACAAGCTGCTGGTGGCGCTGCGCAAAGCATCCCGCAATTGCCAAACTTGGGCAATTGGGTTGCCCCCACGCTGAACGTGGAGGAGCTGGACAAGCGCATCGACGAGCTCAAAGCCGTGCAATTTTGGCTAGACCAAAACGCCACCGCGCTGAAAGCAACGATTCAAGCGCTGGAAGTGCAAAAAATGACGCTGGCAACACTCAAAGGCATGAACTTCAATTTTGGCGATGTGGCGAATGCCTTCAAACTCAAAGCGGCTGATTCGGTGATGAGTGGCATGCAAAAAGTGACTGAAAAAGCCAGCGATGCGGCTGCAACCGTCGGTAATTTTGCGGGCTCAGTTTCTGGTGCAGCAGTGCCTAAAAAGGCTGCGGCCAAAAAATCTGCAAAAAACACTTCAAAAACGGCCGCACCCCATATGGTTGCTGGCATGGTTGACCCCATGCAACTGTGGGGAGCATTGACCAAGCAGTTTGGCGACATAGCCGCAAGCGCGATGAAAGACG
>JBEGUP010000116.1:0-5847 GCA_041178825.1 Pseudomonadota bacterium
CATTTTTGTTAGGCATGATTTCTCCAGCTTTTGATTACGCAAAAGATGAGTGGATTATTGCGATGCCCGCTTTGCAAATTCCGAACTCGTTCCGTGTCGCGGCTATCGCTACAGGTATCGTACTGATGCTGCTGGTGGTTTTGATACACGCGCTACGGAGTGTACAGATAAAGCATCTGACGGTCGCTGCAATTGTGGTCGGTGTCTTTGCGATGTTTTGTTATCTCGCTGCACCCCAGCTAGCAAAGCTGGGAAATACTAATCTTTTGATTTTTTTGGTCATTCTTGTAGCTGTCTTATTGGTCAGCGGTGTACCCATTGCATTTTGCTTTGGTTTGGGCGTATTAAGTTATTTGGTTTTCACGACCGATATACCGCTTCAAATCGTGGTCAGTCGCATGGACGAGGGCATGTCTAACTTGGTGCTCGTCTCCGTGCCTGTATTTGTGCTTTTGGGCTGCGTGCTTGATTCCACTGGTATGGGCAAAGCGATTATTGATGTATTGGCATCGTTAATTGGACATATCAAAGCTGGCATGTCCTATGTGCTGCTCGGTTCGCTATTCATTGTGTCTGGTATATCAGGATCTAAAGTTTCTGATATGGCAACGGTTGCACCGGCGTTGTTTCCAGAGATGGCTAGACGAGGAAACAAGCGATCAGAAATGGTCGCATTATTAGGCACAGGAGCAGCTATGGCAGATACTGTGCCACCTAGTATTGTGCTGATTGTTTTGGGCTCAGTTGCAGGTGTTTCGATTGCTGGATTATTTCAAAGCGGCATTGTCGTTGCCATGATTCTACTGATGACATTGATTGTGGTGGCGCGTTGGAAAGCTAGGTCAGAAAATTTAGAGAACACCAAACGCCCGGCATGGAGTCATATTGGTCGTCTCTTTTTGTTTGCTGCGCCAGCACTTGCGTTACCTTTTGTTATTCGTAGTGCAGTGGGCGAGGGCATTGCTACTGCGACAGAAGTTTCAACAATTGCAGTCATTTATGCGCTGATTGCAGGCCATTTTCTGTATGGTGGCATAACACCAAAGAAGTTTTACAGCATGTTGGTCGAAACGGCTGCTTTGAGTGGCGCTGTGCTGGTTATTTTAGGTACTGCATCGGCAATGGCATGGACGATTACACAAAGTGGCGCTGTTCAAACATTGAACCAATTTTTGACTACTTTACCAGGTGGCACGTTTGCATTCATGGCCGTTTCAATTTTGGTCTTTGTGGTTTTAGGTTGCCTACTCGAGGGATTGCCGGCCATACTGTTGTTGGCACCGATCATGTTTCCTATTGCAAAAAAATTAGGCATTCACGATATTCAATACGCTATGGTGATTGTGGCTTCAATGAACATTGGTCTCATGCTACCTCCAGTAGGCGTTGGATTTTATGTGGCTTGCAAAATTGGCGACGGCGATCCTAGTGAGGTCATGCGTGCCATTTGGCCATATATCGCGGCTTTGCTTGTTGGCGTAGTCGTTATTGCTGCAGTCCCTGCAATATCAACCATAGCGCTGCAGTAGCAGGTTTGGAAAATTGATGAAATCACTTGATACTATTTTTATAACCGGTGCTAGTGGGTATATCGGTGGTTCAATTGCTCAGAAGCTCATCAAAACTGGGATGCGCGTGCGTGGGCTGGTCCGAACAAAAGAGAATGCGGAAGCTTTGTCAAAACTAGGCGTTGAACCAGTTATTGGCGACCTCAACGATACCGATTTGCTCATACGAGAAGCAAAGCAAGTTGATGGTGTGATCAATGCAGCAAGCGCAGATCATTCAGAGTCTGTACAAGCATTGATAAAAGGTTTGGAGGGGTCTTCAAAACCGTTAATTCATACCAGCGGGTCAAGCATTGTTGGAGACGATGTTCGAGGTAGTCAGCGAACTGAATCAATTTTTGACGAATACACGCCACTTGTTGTCCAGAAATTGAAACAACCTAGGCGTGACATTGATTTGATGGTTCTTGCTGCGGCGGCAAATGATGTGCGCTCTATTGTTATTTGCCCTAGTCTTGTATACGGTGTAGGTAGAGGCTTGAATCCGAAAAGCATACAAATCCCGTTTCTAACTGAGAATGCACAGAAGCAGGGCGTAGTTCAAATTGTTGGAGCAGGACTTAATACATGGTCGAACATACACATTGATGATTTGGTTGACTTGTATGACTTAGCGCTTTCAAAAGCGCCAGCAGGTTCATTTTATTTTGCAGAAAATGGCGAAAGCTCTTTCGATCAGATTGGCAACGCAATTGCTACGCGGCTTGGGTTTTCTACTGTAGAAACGTTGAACCCAGATGTCGCTGCACAGCTATGGGGTGTACCTAGAGCGTACTACTCGTTTGGCAGTAACAGCCGGGTGCGTTCAGTCCGTGCCAGACAAGAATTAGGCTGGATGCCCAAAAACGCATCCGTCATAGATTGGATTCTTAACGAGATGCCGATCTAAGTTTCCACTATTAGTAGCTAAATTAAAAAGGTACGTATGTTGCTCAAAGATAAAGTGTGCGTGATTGTAGGAGCTGCATCACTTAGAAGTATTGGATATGCGACAGCTGAACTCTTTGCCGAACATGGCGCAAAGGTCGTTGTAGTCGATGTCATGATGAACGATACGGTACTCAAGGAGATTAAATCTTCTATAGAAGCAAAAGTTAACAGTCATGTTTCTGTGCACGGCTTGAGTTGTGATATCAGTAAATCTGAAGATTGCAACCAATTAATTGAAGATGTATTGACCCTGCATGGCACAGTCGATTGCTTGGTAAATTCAGCAGGTATTGTTCGCTCAAAACCAATCCTAGAGCTCAGCGAAAAAGAGCTTGATCAAATGTTTGATATCAATCTCAAAGGTGCTTTTTTCATTTGTCAAAGCGTTCTGAAAGTCTTTGTGGAAAAACGCTCAGGAACAATCGTCAATGTCGCATCCTTAGCGGCTCAACGAGGAGGAGGGCTTGTTGGCGGCTCCCATTATGCGGCGTCTAAAGGTGGCATGTTGAGTATGACGAAAAGTATTGCGAGAGAGTTTGGACATCTTGGCATTCGCGCCAATGCGATTTGTCCAACTATGATTGAAACCCCAATGCTTGACGGTCTTTCCGAAGAGCGGTTGCGTGGCATCATTGACGCTATTCCATTAAAACGCACTGGTACGACGCGTGAAGCTGCTGGTGCCTGCTTGTTTCTTGCCTCTGAACTTTCTGGATTTGTTACAGGGGCCACTATTGATGTAAATGGTGGAACACATATTCACTAAGAATTCGCGCACCCTATTGCTTGATTACTAAAGTTGAGGAAAGGATCTACGCGGTTTTGAAAACTCGTAGTCGATTTGCCGTGTTCGACCAATCAGGCATAGGTTCACCTTTAACAAACCGAATCCATCGACTGTGCATGTCATTCGCAAGTGCCTGAGGGGCTTGGGTACCGATAAAAGCTTGTGCGCGTTCTGAAGCAGTGTTCCCGAGCACAAACGGAATTTCCATCGCATGCGCCGCGCCCATGCGCTCGCCATGTAGGGGTGATGACCAACCAAACTCGTAGAGATACGTGGAACAACCGGCATTGCGTAGAAGTTGTTCTAGGGCTAATGTAGGCTTGCAATAGTAGTAGTCAGATTGAATGCAACTCATCAAGTCGCCCATGCTTGCCAACGGCATCTTGGCTTGGTATTCACTGAGTGTTTGGTGTGGCCATCCGATATCTTGGATGAACTCGATGACACGGTTTTGATTGATACGATCGATCTCTCCGTTGGGCACTAGGTAAAAACGCATTTCTTCAGAGTTGAATCCCAGCAAAACCTGCCGATTCGTTGCACCGTGCTGCAAGTGCTGTTCAATGGCTTGCAATGGTTCGTTTTTCAACATGACACCATCGATGACCGGGCGCACTGGGAAGAAATTTCTGGGTCGTAGGCTATACTGCTTTTTCAAGGACTCGTTACCAAGAAAAGAAGCCAAGGTTTTGGTCAACGCCTCCATTGGCACTGCTGCTAGCGCCTGTCGAGTTGGTGCTGTGCCCAACGCGCCAGCTAAGGCGCAACGGATTTGCGCCGCATCTTCGAGACTGTGGCTTTGCAGACTTGGACTTTGTAGGATGGCGCGTTGAAACAACATATCACTGGCGGGTAGACCCATGAGATGCGTGATGGCACCTGCACCTGCTGAAACACCTGCAACTGTCACTTGTGTTGGGTCGCCGCCAAACAGGGCGATATTTTGTTGCACCCATTGAAGCGCTGCCATTTGATCTTGAAGCCCTCGATTGGGCGCAGCATCTTCAAAATGCATGAAGCCATCGACACCGACGCGATAGTTGATTGAAACAAACACCACGCCAGCATAGGCTACTGCACTGCCGTCATAGAGTGCGTCTGACGTACCTCCGCGCATGAAACCGCCACCGGGAATCCAGACCATTACTGGCCATGGCCCATCACCTTGCGGACACCACACATTCAAATTCAAACAGTCAAAGTCACCAGCGTAGCCCGGTATGCCTAGCAAATTGGCTTGGACGGCAGTAGCGCCAAATTGGTCACAGAGTCGAACACCCGTCCAAGGCGTTACAGGCTGAGGTGCTAGCCAGCGCTTATCGCCATCTGTCGGAGATGCGTAAGGAATGCCTTTGAATATGCGCAGCGGCAGTACTGATGGGGATGCTCCCGTTGCGCCATAAACGCCTTCAATCCAACCAGCTGGGAGCTCTATCCGTGGCGTTGCGTCACTCACTGGCTAAGCCGAGCTTGTCGATCAAAGGCTTCCAAACGGCAATGTCCCTTTCAGCCCACACTGTGACGTCAGACGGTTTGCTGCTCGTCAAGGTCACGTTCATGCTGTTCATGCGGGTGGCGTAGGCGCTGTCGCCCAGACATTTATTGGTGGCATCGTTGAGTTTTGCAAGTATGTCAGGTGGTGTGCCTTTTTTTGCAACAATGGCAATCCACGCAGGGCGTGCAAGCGCTTTGGGTCCACCAGCTTCGGCAATAGTTGGTACATCAGGCATGAGGCTAGACCGCTCTCCTGCAAACACGGCCAGTGGCACCAATTTGCCAGCTTTGACTTGCGCCGTCGCTGTACCAATCACCAAGGTCATGACTTGGATTTGCTGCCCCATCAGTGCGGTCAAGCCAGCGGCTTCACCAACAAAAGGCACATGGGTTGCAGGCCAACGCATGGACTCGGCTAATGCAGTGGTCAGCAAATGCGCTGGGCTGCCTTTACCAGGCGAGCCAAAGTTTAGCCCGCCAGCCTGAGCTTTTGCAACTTTTTCTAGGTCAGCCAGCTTGGTGATGCCCGTGCCTGCGGGTACCACCAGCACCAAAGGCGAGGTGCCGATAACTGCGACCCCATCAAAGTCCTTGATGGGGTCGTAGGGCATTTGCTTGTGCACGTAGGGCGTGATGGTCATTTGTGACATGCCAATCGACATCACATTTTGCCCATCAGCTGGCAGACCCTTGAGGTAATTGATAGCCAAAATGCCATTGGCGCCGGGCTTGTTTTGAACAACAGTTGGCTGGCCAATTTGACGGGATGCGCATTCGGCCCAAGCTCGCGTCATGGCATCGGAGCCGCTACCCGGTGGTTGCTGGGCTACCACTTGCAGAGCAGATTGCGCTTGAACGGACAAGCTTAAAGCCAAGCTGGCGGCTAACAAACTGGCAGTTGTTAAAAACGAATTTTTCATGAAGTCTCCTGGTTTTTTATGGGAAGTTGCGGGAAATTTAGAATTTGAGGAATTTGAGTCAATTGCTAAGGCTTTGAATAAATCCAGACAAAACGCTTAACTGGTCTTGTATGGCACTCTCTGAAGCAAAAGGTCTTACAAGACCCAT
>JBEGUP010000117.1:0-5847 GCA_041178825.1 Pseudomonadota bacterium
ACGCCAGATTTAAAACGCCCAAGCAACCAAATCGCCCCGGGTTTGCTGGTCTGCGGCGATTATGTGGCGGGACCTTACCCTGCGACGCTGGAGGGGACGGTTAGGAGTGCGTTGCAAGCGGTGCAACTGGTTTAATTTGACTATCATTAGTCAATACAGCATAATCCCGTATACGTATTTTTCCCGTAAAGGATTGAAAATGACTACCGCAATTGCTAGATTCGATTTGACGATGGATGCTGATGACAAAGACGTTTTGTCGCGTGCATCTGCGCTGGTGGGGATGACGATGGCGGCGTTTGTGCGGTCGGCGGCCAAGGAAAAGGCGAAGGAATTGTTAGACAAAGAAGCGCGCCTGACCATGAGCACGAGCGACTTTGCGGCATTTACCACTGCGCTTAATGGCGGTTTTCAACCAAACCCTGCCCTACAAAACGCCTTGCAGCAAGCTGCTAAGGTTAAACGTGCTTGAAGAGCAACTGCTAGACCCCACACGGCATGATCGTCAAAGTTTTAAGTCTGGTGTCGCAGATTTGGATATTTTCTTATCCCGCTTCGCCATGCAGCAAAGCAAAAAAGGGATCACCGTCGTTCGCGTTTTGGTGGACACAGATGCACCCAAAATCATACTTGGCTACTACACCTTAAGTGCTGCGCAAGTGGATACCACACAGTTAACGGAATCTGATAAACAGAAATTACCACGCTACCCTGTGCCCTGCTTTCGCTTGGGGCGTTTGGCAACACATTTAGACCACAGAGGACGTGGATTGGGTCGTTTACTGATGGGTTTGGCACTATCGCGCTGCTTGGAAGCGCAAAAACTAGTTGCGGCTTACGCACTTATCGTCGATGCCAAGGACGAAGCCGCTGTGACGTTTTACAAGCATTACGGCTTCACGCCTTGCAAGGACAATGCTTTGAATCTGTATTTACCGCTAGGCGGGCGCTAAACAAAGAAATAAGCAACGAGAATCCAAAAGTTCGAAAAAATGCGTACACCAAGTGAAGCCAATTTAAGCTGCAACAGCGTAACGCAAACTGCCGAACAAACCGTCTTTTTCGTCTTCAGGGCCGGCTGCAAAGTACAGGGCATCACTGTCGCCCAGGCTTTCACCATTGCCAAACTGTAAGCCCCACAAGCCAGCAATCGCCAAGGCTTTGCCCGCTTTGTCACGCAGGTCGTCCACATACGCACCCGTATCGCGTTTGAATGCGCAAATGCGTCCCGCGCCACCGAAATTACCGACCAGCAACGTCCCAGACAATAAGCCAAAATTAGCAGGTGCAATGGCTAAGCCCCATGGCGCATTGAGGCGCATTGCATCGTCAAAAATACGAATCAATTGACCTGTTAAGGAAAACTCTACCAACTTGCCTTTGTTAGGCTTATCACCACTATCAGCTTCTGCGGAGGCGTCTAAAGCGTCTTCTTCTGCCACATAAAAACTGCCTTTGGGCGCTCCTTTTTTGGGGTTAGCGCGGCTGATGGCGTAGGTGACAAACACGCTACCGTCCAGCACTTGGATGTTGAACGGCACTGGGTCACCCGGAACGACAGATTTCACACCGTCTGCTGCGCTTGCGCCGCTACCAAACGGGTTGACGAAGCCAACGGTGGGTACTTTTTTCCAGTTGTCATCTAGCGTCACAATGCGCGGCTTTTCCCCAAAATCTGCTAGCCACATCGTGTCCCACGTGTCTGTTTTTATCGCTGCACCAAAAAAGGCGCTGCCATCCTTACCACCATCGTATTTTACTTGTGCTGGGCCGTCTATGCGAACAATCTCGCCCGTGTTACTGCGGTCTGTCCAAGCGCTGACTTTGCCAGAATCCGTGACAAAAACAAAACGCGCCGAACCATCAAATTGGGTCTTCACCGCGCCTTGAGTGGCGGTTTGCCCCGTTATGCGGAAATGCTTACTGTCTAACTCAGCCCCATTGAAAACCACGCCCGTGATTTTGCCTTTGCTGGCATCGTCTGTACGAGTATCAGCGCCTGGGACAGTAACTTTTTTCAAACCATCTTGTGACAAAACCGCCAATTCTGGCTTATTGGATGCCTTGACATCACCTAGATATTGAAAACTCGTGCCACCTGCACCCACCCAAAAATGACCGCCCGCTCCTTTCGGGCGAATCGCGATACCCCATGCATTGACAAAACTAGCATCTGTAAAAGTCGCCGCATAGCTCGCCTTGTTTGCAACCAAATTTTGCTGGGAATAGCCGTTTTTCAAAGCGGGTGCGACTGCGACAGCAGGTGTCAGGGCAGGCGCTGGAGTTGTCGATACGGTGGCTGGCGTTTTGTTGCTATCAAAACAGCCGCTGAGCTGTGCCGTAGCAACGCCGACGGCAGACAATCCACTCATCTTTAGGATCAATCGACGTTGGAGCAAACTGTTGTTTAAATTGAATTTCATACGCTAATGCTGACTTTCTTGTTGATTATTGAGTAAGAGAAAAAGTTACGAATGCTAGGAAAACTGAGGTTCTGAGAGTGCTGCAGCCTCGCTAGACACCAGCTGCTCCAAGCCCCGCGTCAGCGACGACACGCTTGGGTTTTCTACAAAAACGCATTGCTTACCAGTGCGTTTGCAAAAGTCTTTGACACGCCAATACGCGTTATGGCTGATGCAACCAGTTTGGCAAATCACCATGTCGGCGGCGGCTAGACTGGCGTCTAGCAAATGTTGGTTGTCTTCTAAGCCACCGTCGTGGTGGGCAAAGCGTCCACCTACGCGCTCAACAGCGTCGCGATAACTGGCCACATTACCGACGCGTCCACCCACACACAAAATCGACTTTTGCTGTAACTGCACAACGATGGGGATAACGCGTTTGGCTGGGTTGGCATGATTTGTTAGGGCTGAGTTAGCAATGACCTCCGCACTTGCAACCTCGGTTTCGGCTTTGCTCTGTAGCTGTTGACGCAGATCGCTGATGAGTGCTTGCTGCTCAGATTGCCGCAGCTCCAACTGCTCCACTTTCTTTTGCAGGCGTGTGCGTGCTTCCAGTTCTGGCACACCAGCTTTGAAGCTGGCTAAATCTGCGGTGATGAATGAAATTTGACTGTCTTTGCTGATGATTTGCGCTTGCGACTGCATTTGTGCAGCTCGCAATTTTTCAATTTCTAACGACTTTTCAGCCAAAACTTTGGTGATTCGCTCTTGTACGCGACCTAATTCACGGGCTAAAACAGCGTTTTCTGCAACGACAGCTTTGAATTTGGTCAAATCTGTACGCACCACAGCACCGGCTTGATGCTGCAGCATGTGCATGTCGCGGCAAAGCACTTCTTGCAAAATAGCGTCGCAGCGCGGGTGGGTCAAAGCCGCCCAAAACGCCCCTGCAACGTCCCCATCGTCAATCGCCTTTGTCCACATTTGGGCGACTTCGCGTGCTGTTTTTGCGGGCTTGAAGCGCATGATGGCCGTGGCGTAGCGCTGCTCCAGCACTTTTTGCAAAGCAACTGAGAGCTTGTTTTTGCAGCCACATTCCGCTACAGCTCCAACGTGGATTTCGTAATCATCCGCCATCGCTTGGCCGCCCAAGGCTTTGTTGACTTGCGAACGCAACACATGCAACGGCAAGCAAACTCCCACGACTGGGCAATGGGTATGATGCGGCAAATCCCACAGCCGACGTCTGCGCGAGCCCGCATTGGCCACCGTCTCTGGCTGCAAACTAGGCTGAAAATAGGACGGCGACTTCTGCGTTGCGTCAAACACCTGTTTGCCAAAATGCATAGTGGAAACTTGGCTTGCGTTTTGATTGCACATGGTTATTTCTCCTTAATGTGCTGAGATTTAATGAAACTTATCTGCTGTGGATACATTGAAATTCGCCAAAACGCGATCCAAAGTGGACGCTTCTTGCGAGCTCTGCTCTGCTTGATGCCTCTCTCGACGCCCATCTGCCTGCTGGCTGTCAATGATGGCTTGCGCTTGACCAACACTCCACACCAGTTCTTGAAAAGCGTCTGATGTCAAACGTACCGTCACATGCTGCAGCGTGATGTGCACCACCTTGCAGTCGGGGCACATGGCGACTTCGGCCACTTGGCTACGCACCAGTTCAATATGGCGGCAGGGCTGTGAGGTTTTTGCAGACGACATCTGGATTTCCTTTTAAAGTGTGATTTTCAATATTCTAAATGATAATCATTCTCAATTAAAATTGCAAATGTAAGTGTTTACCCATCCATTAATGAGCGAAAATGTAGCCATGACATTTAGACCCGAGCCCAAATTCACCCATGGCAAAGCGCCCGCCAATAATGCGACCACAGCCGTTTTATTTTGCAACTTGGGCACACCAGATGCCCCTACTGCTAAAGCCTTACGCGCGTACTTACGCGAATTTTTGAGCGACCCGCGCGTGGTTGAAATTCCGCGTGTGATTTGGTGGTTTATTTTGAACGTCATCATCGTGCCGTTTCGTTCAGGTAAATCAGCCGCAAAATATGATTCAATTTGGATGAAGCATGGTCCAACCCATGCCAAAGTGGTTGGCAAAGAGGTGGGCTCGCCTTTGCAGATTTGGACAGAAAAGCAAGCCAAGCTGCTGCAAGGCTGGCTGGGTGAAGCGGGCCACCGTGTGACCGTGCGCTACGCCATGTGCTACACCACGGGCGAAGTTTGCCCTTCGATAGCGACGCAGTTGGACAAGTTCAAAGCGGAAGGCATCAGCCGCGTGTTGATTTTGCCGGCCTATCCGCAGTATTCGTCCACCACCACGGCGGCTGTGTTTGACCAGGTTTACGCTTGGGCGGGCAAGGTTCGCAGCATTCCTGAACTGCGATTTGTGAACCGCTACCACGACGATGCGGGCTACATCACCGCATTAGAAAAAAGCGTACGCAGGCAGTGGCAAATCAACGGTAAGCCAAATTTTGACCAAAAAGACATGCTGGTGATGAGCTTTCACGGCATCCCAGAGCGCAGCTTGCACTTGGGCGACGCTTACCACTGCGAGTGCTACAAAACAGCGCGTCTTCTGGGCGAAGCACTTGGTTTGAACGCTACGCAGTACAAAGTGACATTTCAGTCTCGTTTAGGCCGCGCCAAGTGGTTGCAGCCGTATACAGAACCCACCGTCATCGCCATGGCGCAAAGTGGCGTCAAACGCATTGATGTGATTTGCCCAGGCTTTAACTGCGACGGCTTAGAAACGCTGGAAGAAATCAACATGGAAGTGCGACATGCCTTCACCACCGCAGGCGGGCAAACTTTTAATTACATTCCGTGCTTGAATGACGACTCGGCCTGGCTGGGTGCGCTGTCTAGCATCACGCAAAGGCATTTGAGCGGCTGGCCGACTTATGCTGTGGACGCTGAAGCACTCAAGATAACGCGCGATGAGGCTTTGAAGTTGGGCGCTAAGGATTAAATTTTTGACAACCATTGAAGGCAGTCATTCCCGCCTTCGCGAGAATGACGTAGTGCGTACGAATAACGCAATTCGCACTCATGGATAATCCTTCTTAATTCGCTCATTCAGCTGCATCCAACTTGCAATTCCCCACATTTCCCCAAAATAACTCAAATGACTACCGCTTCTGACCGCCCAAAAGGCACCTCCCCGCGCTCCATTTCGGGACTATTGCCTTTTTTGCGGCCTTACCGACTGCAAATCGGGCTAGCTTTGTTGTTTTTGGTGATGGCGGCTGTGTCCACCCTTGCCTTTCCCTTGGCTTTGCGCAGTTTGATTGATGGTGGCTTGGTGACGACGGACAAGGGCGCGCAAGTCATGGCGCTGCGGAATCACTTTTTCGCGCTATTTGGCGTCGCTGTTGCCCTAGGCGTCTTCAGCGCGGCACGGTTTTACACCGTGAGCTGGCTAGGC
>JBEGUP010000118.1:0-6914 GCA_041178825.1 Pseudomonadota bacterium
TGAAAACAACGGCGTCGATATTCGTTACTACGATATTATTTATGCAGCCGTTGATGACTTGAAAGCCGCACTGTCTGGCATGTTGACACCTGATAAGGTTGAAGAAGTTATTGGCACAGCCGAGATTCGTCAAGTGTTCCGCGCGAGTAAAGTCGGTGCGATTGCGGGTTGTATGGTTACGTCTGGCTTGGTCAAACGTGTCGCGAAATTGCGTTTGTTGCGCAACAACGTGGTTATCTTTACAGGCGAACTGGAATCACTCAAGCGTTTCAAAGACGATGCAAAAGAAGTGCGCGAAGGCTTCGATTGCGGTTTGAACATCAAGGGCTACAACGACATTCAAGAAGGCGACTTCTTGGAGTTCTTCGAAATCCGTGAAGTTGCTCGTGAATTGACATAACAAGTTAACTTGATAACTTGATAACTTTCCAAATTCATCATGGCTGTTAAAAAATCTAAAACTCCGAACCGCAGCTTTAAAGTTGCAGATCAAATCCAGCGCGATTTGACGGAGTTGATCGCGCGCGAGTTGAAAGACCCACGCGTAGGTATGGTGACGATTCAAGCAGTTGAAGTCACACCAGACTACGCCCATGCAAAGGTCTTTTTCAGTGTATTGATTGGTGACAAAAACGAGTGTGAAGTTGCGCTCAACCAAGCTGCTGGCTTTTTGCGCAATGGTTTGTTCAAGCGTTTGCACATTCATACCGTGCCAACCTTGCATTTTTTGTTTGATAGAACAACAGAAAAAGCGGCAGATATGAATGCATTGATTGCACGCGCAGTAGCGACGCAAGTCAAAGAAGATTGATGTGAGCGATTTGAGTGTTGAGAAAAAGAAAGTAAGAACTGGCGAACGAATCAAAAGAAGGCCTGTTCATGGTGTTTTGCTTCTAGACAAGCCAAAAGGTTTGTCAAGCAATGATGCTTTGCAAAAAGCCAAGTGGCTTTTAAGGGCTGAAAAAGCTGGACACACGGGAACATTGGATCCGCTTGCAACTGGTTTGCTACCGCTGTGTTTTGGGGCGGCGACAAAGTTTAGCCAACTGCATTTGGATGCTGATAAGAGGTATGAAGCCGTTGCCGCACTGGGTTTAAAAACGACAACGGGTGATGCTGAAGGTGATGTGCTAGAGCGTAGAGATGTGAACGTGAGCGATGAATTATTGCAATCTGTTTTGCAACAATTCAAAGGTGATATTGAGCAAATTCCGCCCATGCACAGTGCGCTGAAGAAAGATGGAAAAGCCTTGTATGAATATGCAAGGGCAGGGATAGAGGTAGAGAGAGTTGCTAGAAATGTAAAGATTCACGATATAGCCGGCGAATTAATTGCCTGCAATGCTATAAAAATGATAGTAAAATGCAGCAAAGGAACGTATATACGTACTTTGGGCGAGGATATTGGAGAGAAGTTGGGCTGCGGGGCGCACTTGAGTAGTTTGCGCAGAATGGGTACCGGTGGTTTTGATGTTGCGCAGTGCGTGACCTTGGAGCAGCTAGAAGCGATGAGTGAAGATGAGCGTTTAGCATGCTTGTTGCCAGTTGAGTCGCTTTTAGAAGGACATCGCCATGTCACATTGGATGCTGAAAATGCTGCACGGTTTTTGAACGGCGTTCGCAGACGAGGAAATTGGTTGCCTCTTATAGATGGTGAATCTGTGGCAGTATTTGGTGAAAACCCTGAAGTTTTATTGGGAACAGCTCAAATCATCAAGGACGAGCTTGTTCCGGGCAGATTGTTAAGCCCACAGGATATTGAGCAAATTTTAAGTGCGTAAATCTAAACGCATAACAGTATGCACCGTATAGGTGCAGCGAGACAAGTATTCGAGTTTTGATTTAGGAAATTAGGAAGCTAGGAAGTAAGAAAATGACACAAAAACAAATTCGCAACATCGCGATCATTGCTCACGTTGACCACGGTAAAACAACCATGGTTGACCAATTGTTGCGCCAATCTGGCACTTTTGCCGATCACGAAAAAGTCGTTGACACCGTGATGGACAACAACGCCATTGAAAAAGAGCGTGGTATCACCATTTTGGCTAAAAACTGCGCAGTCAGCTGGGAAGGTACTCACATCAACATCGTTGATACCCCTGGACACGCGGACTTCGGTGGTGAGGTTGAGCGCGCTTTGTCGATGGTTGATGGCGTTGTTTTGCTGATTGACGCGCAAGAAGGCCCAATGCCTCAAACGCGTTTTGTGACTAAGAAGGCCTTAGCGCTTGGTTTGCGTCCAATTTTGGTTGTTAACAAAGTTGACAAACCTGGTGCGCGTCCTGATTTCGTTGTCAACGCGGCATTTGACTTGTTTGACAAACTTGGCGCTACTGACGAACAATTGGATTTCCCAGTTGTGTATGCATCAGGTATCAACGGCTGGTCTTCTATGGATGAAGGCGCGCAAGGTGAGCAATGGGGTCCTGACATGTCGGCTCTGTTCAACACCATTTTGGCTCATGTGCCAGCCCAAAAAGGCGACCCAGCAGCACCGTTGCAATTGCAAATTTCTGCACTCGACTTCTCAACATTCGTGGGTCGTATCGGCGTTGGCCGTATCAGCCAAGGTACTATCAAGCCAATGATGGACGTGGTTGTCATGGAAGGCCCAGATGGCAAACCTGTCAAAGGTCGTGTCAACCAAGTTTTGACATTCCAAGGTTTAGAGCGCGTGCAAGCAACTGAAGCTGGTCCTGGAGAAATCGTACTGATCAACGGACTCACAGACATTGGTATTGGCGTCACCATCACTGACCCAGCCAATCCGTCACCTTTGCCGATGTTGAAAGTGGACGAGCCAACATTAACCATGAACTTCTGCGTAAATACCAGCCCATTGGCTGGTCGTGAAGGTAAGTTTGTGACAAGCCGTCAAATTTGGGATCGTTTGCAAAAAGAACTGCAACACAACGTGGCCTTGCGTGTTAAAGAAACTGATGAAGAAGGTATCTTCGAAGTCATGGGTCGTGGTGAATTGCATTTGACAATTTTGCTGGAAAACATGCGTCGCGAAGGCTACGAGATGGCTGTGACTAAACCTCGCGTTGTGATGCGGGAAGTCAACGGCGAAAAGCATGAGCCAATCGAATTGGTGACTGCCGACATCGAAGAGCAACACCAGGGTGGCGTGATGCAAGCCTTGGGCGAACGTAAGGGTGATTTGGTCAACATGGAGCCGGACGGACGCGGTCGCGTTCGCTTGGAATACCGTATTCCAGCGCGCGGTTTGATTGGTTTTACCAACGAGTTTTTGAACTTGACGCGTGGCTCTGGTTTGATTTCCAATATTTTTGACAGCTACGAACCGCACAAAGGCGATATCGGTGGTCGTAAAAATGGTGTTTTGATTTCTATGGATGCGGGTGAGATTTTCACTTACGCTTTGGGTAAGTTGGATGACCGTGGTCGTATGTTCGTCAAGGCGAACGATCCTGTATACGAAGGCATGATTGTGGGTATCCATAACCGTGACAATGATTTGATCGTCAACGCGACACGTACTAAGCAGCTGACTAACTTCCGCGTGAGCGGCAAGGAAGATGCGGTCAAAATCACACCACCGATTGACTGTACTTTGGAGTACGGTGTGGAGTTTATTGAGGACGACGAAATGGTTGAAATCACACCTAAATCGATTCGTCTTCGTAAGCGCTATTTGACTGAAGGTGAGCGCAAGCGTTCAGGTCGTAATTTCTAGGATTCTTTGAACTAATTAGAGATTAGTTAACAAAGCGAAGGCGGTTTGCAAGTTTTGCTTACCGCCTTTTTTATTGAAACTAAGTTTTTGAAAAAATCTGTATTCTTATGAAATTGAGCCATAAACAAGCTGTCATGCTGATGATTGCCTGCACCATGATGTGGTCTATTGCTGGTGTAGTCACGCGCCATCTAGAACAAGCCAAGAGTTTTGAAGTGACGTTTTGGCGTAGCTTTTTCACCTTGGTGTCGCTGCTCATCATCCTGCCTTTGATTCACGGTAAAAGCTTGCTATCTAAATTTAAGCAAGGCGGGGGGTATTTGTGGGTGTCTGGTGTGTGCTGGAGTGTCATGTTCACGGCGTTCATGACAGCGCTGACCATGACCAGTGTCGCCAATGTTTTGATTACGCTTTCGTTGGGACCCATGCTCACAGCTTTGTTTGCACGGATTTTTATTGGTCATAAATTACCATTGCGCACCATCATCGCTATTGTGGTGGCGGGTTTGGGTATTGCCTACATGTATGCCGCGCAAATCGATTTGAGTGATGTGAAGCAGCTAGCTGGCATGCTGGTGGCGCTTGGTGTGCCCATAGCCGCAGCAGTGAATTGGACGCTGGTGCAACACTCGCAAGTACATGGGCATGAAGTTGATTTGGTTCCTGCTGTGATGGTGGGCGCGTTGATTTCTAGTTTGGTCACATTCCCGCTGTCGATGCCGTTTCAAGCGTCTGGTCAAGACGTAGCTTTGCTGGCTATGCTGGGCTTGGTGCAATTGGCTATTCCGTGCACTTTGGCTGTAGTTTGTGCTCGATTCCTGAAAGCACCCGAAGTGTCGTTGTTAGCACTTTTGGAAATCATTTTTGGAATTGCTCTGGCGTGGGTCGGTGCAAACGAAAAACCAGGCTTACCCGTTTTGTTGGGTGGTGGCTTGGTACTGGGGTCTTTGGTGTTTAACGAATGGCTTGGTATGCGGGAGCGAGCTATGATTAAGGTATGAACAAACAATACGGTCGTGCAGACCTCGCTCGCATTGCAGCCAAAGCCATGGTAGACCGTGGCTTGGTGGCTGAATTTTCAACCGCATCTTTGAACCAACTTGCTGCTTTTGATGGGTCCCATCAAGAGTCTGCACCCGATATTCGAGATTTACGCGCATTGCTGTGGTGCTCTATTGACAACGAGGAATCGCGGGATTTAGATCAACTCACAGTATGTGAGCGGTTGCCAAACGGAGCAGTCAAAGTGTTGGTGGCTATTGCAGATGTAGATACCTTGGTCAAAAAGGGTTCGCCGCTAGATGATGGTGCACAACAAAATACGACTTCGGTTTATACCGCTGCGCGGATTTTCCCAATGCTGCCAGAGCAAATTTCGACAGATTTGACCTCTCTTAACCCGCATGTTGACCGCTTAGCCATGGTGACTGAGTTGGTCTTTGATGCGGAAGCCAAGATTTCATCGTCAACCATCTACCGTGCCAAAGTACACAACCAATGCAAATTGGCTTATGACAATGTTGCTGCTTGGCTAGACGGCAAGGGCGATATGCCGGCAGGCGTGCGAGCTGTTGCGGGTATGGACGAGCAAATCCGCGTTCAAGATGCGGTGTCGCAAAAACTACGCAAACGCCGTTTTGAGCAAGGTGCACTGGAATTCAGAACGATTCAATCGCGCACCGTGTTTTCGGGCGATCAAGTGGTTGATGTTGAGCAACAGCAGCCCAACCGCGCCCGCCAGTTGATAGAAGAGCTGATGCTGGCGACCAATGGCGTGACAGCAAGGTTTTTAGCATCCAAAGGCTATTCTGCATTGTGTCGCGTTGTGCGTTCGCCTGAGCGCTGGCTCAAAATTGTCGAAGTCGCTAAAGACTATGGCGAAGTCTTGCCAGTCGAGCCAGACTCCAGAGCGTTAGAAGCATTTTTGAGAAAACGCCGCGAGGCAGACCCAGTGCGTTTCCCAGATTTGTCGTTGGTCGTGGTCAAACTCATGGGCGCAGGTGAATATGCTCGCCGTTATGCGGACTTGATTACCCAACGCATGCTCAAGGCGGCGATTATTGGTGCGCCAGCGCCTTATTCAGATGCTGAATTGCAAGCCTTGGCTAAGCATTGCAACGAGCAGGGCAGTGATGCCAACAAAGTCGAGCGCCAAGTGCGTAAATCGGAAGCCGCACTGGTGCTGCAAGCACGACTTGGTGAGGTTTTTGACGGCATTGTGACCAGTGCGTCCAGTAAAGGCGTGTGGGTGCGGGTGTTTCATCCCCCAGTGGATGGTCGTTTGCATGGGGCAGGTGTTGCACCGCACACAGGACAAAAAATCAAAGCACGTTTGACCTTGGCAGACGTAGAGCGCGGGTTTATTGATTTCGAAGAAGTGACGTAGAAGTTTAAAAAATTAAATTGCTAGTGAAATGACAAATAAGATGCCAAATAAGGTACAAATTCCAGAAGTTCGATGTGAGGTTCATGGTTTTACGGGATTCATCAGTCTCAACCGCCCTAAAGCACTGAACGCACTCAGTTTACCCATGATTCGGGCTTTGATGGCGCAATTGCTGGCTTGGAAAGACGACAAAACTATCCAACAAGTGGCGATTCGCGGCATGAGCAAGCCTACGGCGGAAGGTATTGACGTTCCTTTTGGTAATTTCAGCGCCGGTGGCGACATTCGCTTTTTCCACCAAGCCATTCAAACTGGTAACCCTGAACTTGAAGACTTTTTTACTGAAGAATACGCACTGAATCACCTGATAGCGAACTATGGTAAACCCTACATCGCCTTTATGGATGGCTTGGTTTTTGGTGGCGGCATGGGCATTTCGCAAGGTGCAAGCCACCGCATCGTTACCGAACGCACCAAAATGGCCATGCCAGAAACGGGGATTGGGCTGTTCCCAGATGTAGGCGGTGGTTATTTTTTGAGCCGTTGCCCAGGTTTTGTAGGTGAGTATTTAGCGTTGACGGGTGTGCAAATTGGTGCTGATGAAGCGCTTACATACAGTTTGGCTGATGCCAAAGTTCCCTCGGACGCTTTGGCAACGCTATGGCACTCACTACAATCACAATCTATAACTGAAATCGCTATTAATAACATAGCTGCTCAGGCAGATAATACGCCGGCTACAGGTCGTATTATGACTTTAATTGATACCTATTTTTCAAAATCCACGGTTTCTGAAATTTTAGAAGCACTAGAAGCCTCAAATCA
>JBEGUP010000119.1:0-7015 GCA_041178825.1 Pseudomonadota bacterium
GTGGGCAGTATTTTGAATTTGGTCTTTGCCAAGCCTGCTTTGAATAAATCGCGCTTGCGTTGGTAGAACGCGGGCAGGGTCAAATAGGGTTGAGCATCGGCCATGTAGCTGGCCAAGCCACATTGCACGGGTGTGTTCACGGTGAACACGTTGAATTGGTGCACTTTGCGAAACTCAGCGGTTAACACGGCTGGTGCAGCGACGAAGCCTACTTTCCAACCGGTCACATGGTATGTTTTACCAAAACTTGAGACGATGAAGGCGCGAGCGGCAAGTTCGGGGAAGCGAGCCGCGCTTTGATGTTCTTGGCCGTCGTAGACCATGTGTTCGTAAACCTCATCGCTGATGAGCAATACATCAGTAGGCGCCAGCACTTCTTGCAACTTCAGCATATCGTCCCGGCTCCAAATCGTGGCGCTTGGGTTGTGTGGCGAGTTGATGATGATGGCGCGTGTTTTAGGTGTGATAGCGGCACTGATTTTGTCAAAATCTGGCCGAAATGTGCCAGGCGTTAACGGAACACGGACAACAACGCCACCGGCTAGTTCAATATTAGGTACGTAGCTGTCGTAGCAGGGTTCAAGAACAATAACCTCGTCGCCTGGATGCACCACTGCCAATATAGCTGTGATGATGGCTTGTGTGGCACCAGCAGTGATGGTGATTTCTGTATTCGAGTCGTAGTTTTTGCCGTGCAAGGCCATCACTTTTGCAGAAACGGCATCACGCAGAACTTGCACGCCCACCATGGGCGGATACTGGTTCAAACCCGTCGTCATCGCCTGATTGACGGCTTGAACGAGTTTTGGATCACAGTCAAAATCTGGAAATCCTTGCCCCAAATTGACAGCTTTGTGTTCCGTCGCTAGGGCGGACATGACGGTGAAAATGGTAGTGCCAACAGCAGGCAATTTGGTTTTAAGAACAGGGGTACGCGCGTTCATCGTCGTCATATTCATCAATTTTGAGTTGAGATTACATTGAAAAATCTTCACCGTTACCAGCCATGGCTTGAATAATCAAGTCTCGACTAAGGCGGTCGCTGAGCAATTCTGCAAATTTATAAACAAAGTTGCGCAAGTAAGCGCTGCGTTTGAAGGCAACCCGCGCCACGTTGTGTCCAAACAAATGTCCCACAGGAATAATGGCTAAATCTTGGTTGGATTCTTGCCCCATGCCAGAGCCTTCGCCAAGATTAACAGCCATTTCAGCCACGATACCAATACCCAAACCTGTGCGAACATAGGTTTTGATAACGTCTGAGTCAATGGCTTCAAGGGCAATACGCGGCTGCAGCTTCTTGAGAGCAAACGCTTGATCGATTTTGGTGCGTCCTGTGAAGGATGGGTGATAGGTAATCAACGACTCTTTGGCCAAATCATCTAAGCTGAGATTTTTGGTCTTAGCCAGCGGGTGATCTGTTGGCATGACCAAAACGTGTTGCCATTCATAGCAGGGCAGGGTGACGAGCTGGTCGTCGTGGGCCAACGATTCTGTGGCGATGCCAATTTCGGCCACTTCGTCAATCAGCATTTTGGCAACTTGATCGGGCGATCCTTGATGTAGGCTGATGTTGACTTTGGGGTATTCCTCGCGCAGCTTCGCAATCGGCGTTGGCAGCACATAGCGCGCTTGCGTGTGCGTGGTGGCTATGGACAATGTCCCGCTGTCTTCGGCGCTGAATTGCTCACCAATGCGTTTGAGATTGCCCAGCTCACGCATGATGAGGTCAATGCTTTTGAGCACATGCTGTCCTGGCTCAGTCACACGCTTTAACCGTTTGCCATGCCGTGCGAAGATTTCGACGCCTAATTCTTCTTCTAGCTCAATAATCGCTTTTGACACGCCAGGCTGCGATGTGTGCAAAGATTTTGCAGCTTCTGTGAGGTTCAGGTTGCGTCTAACAGCCTCTTGAACAAAACGAAATTGATGTAAGTTCATATTGAATTCCAGCTAAAGGATGGATTCATTATGCATTATTAAGGCATGATTTAAAGCATAGAACGTCTAGTTATATACAAAAATCTATCAAAAAAACATCAAATTGAATGCGAAGAAAGGGCAATGTCAGCCAACAAATCAAGCACGGCTGGGTTTTCACCGACAGCGGGTTGCACTAGAAACGTCGTGCCAGGGTGATTTTGCTTCAGCTCAGCGATAAGCGCTGGTAAGTCTTCACGCGCATGCCGTCCAACCCCTAAGAACATGGGCAAGATGGTAATGTAGGACACACCCGTGGTTATCAAGCTGGCTGCAGCATCTGGCAAAGACGGTTCGGTTAGCTCCAAATAAGCGCAAGTCACGGTCGTACTGGGCGATGTGACGCGAATACGCTCAGCCACGGCTTGAATCGGCAAATGCCACAAGGCATCACGCGAGCCGTGACCGAAAAGAATAATGGCTTTTTCAGCTAATAGGTTTGAATTCGTCATATTTGAATTTATCGTTTAAAAACCAGAACACTGAAAGCAACCAAAGACAACAGCAAATACACCATACTGGGCGCAGCGGCGGTAAAAAGCGGGTTCCAAGCCAGTAGATTGCCAAAATAATCAAAAATATTGTTCAGCACAAAAAAGCTGATACCCACCATCACACCGCCAAACACATAAGCCGTGATACCGCCTGAGCGAAAGTGTAAATAGGCAAACGGCAGCGCCAGTACCAGCATCACAATGCAGCTGAGTGGGTAAAACACTTTTTTCCAAAACTGGATTTCGTACAACTGGGCGACCTGCTTGTTGGCATCTAAATGCCGAATGTATTGGTACAAATCTATGGTGCCCATACGGTCAGGTTTCAGAAGCGCCACAGTGACCATGTCTGCATTCAACTCGGTTGGCCAGCGGTAGTTTTCTAATTGAGACTGTTTGATGGAGGCTGGCTTGCTTTTGACTGTCGCGCTTTTAGTCGTGCTGCTCGTCGTTCCATCAATCGCATAGTCACTTCGGCGCACGTTTTTCAGCGTCCAGCTCTTGTCGTTTTCAAAAACAGCTTCTTTGGCGTGTGTGGTGGACAGTATCGAGCCCGCTGCATCAAACTCAAATACCCGCACATTCAGCATGTCTGCATTGGCTGACATGGCCGACACGTTGACGGCATACGATTTGTTGCCCTTTTTCTCTTTCAGCCACGCACCTGTTTGACCCACTGATATTTGCCCCAGGTAACGTGCTTTGAGGAGCTGTGATGTTTTATCGGATAACGGCGCCACATAATCACCAATCACAAAGGTGATAGCAACCAAAGCAGCGCCCAAGACCAGCATCAATTGCAGTGCCAAACCGGGGCCCAGTCCGCTGGTACGCAAAATGGTGAACTCCGAACTGTGCGCAAATCTTGCCATGACAAACACGCCGCCAATCAGCACGGCAATCGGCAGCAGTTCATACAAATGGTTAGGAATCAACAACGCCACATACAGCAGTGCGTGCTGTATCTGATATGTGCCAAAAGTACCACCAGCAAACGATTTACCAATGTGCGGTAACTCATCCACCAAGTCAAAAAAGAAAAACAAGGCCAAAAAACCCATAGCCACAAAGGCGATGGATATAAATGTTTCCTTGTAAAGCAGCTGTCGTATGGTTTTCATGTGGCAGCTTTTAATGTTGATGCATTCATGCTTTTTCTGTGCTTCAAAGCAGCAATAAACGACCAGTTGTTGTGCCGTTTTGCCAGCCAAAGCGCGCTGACAATGAATATTCCGCCATGCATCATCAGTATCAACGCTGTAAATCTGAACTGCCCACTAGCAATCCAGCTTTGGCTGAGGTTGATGAGGTTGTAATAAAACATAAACGCCAGCAGTGCGAACGCAAAACTAGCGCCTCGGCCAGCTCTTGGGTTACCGTTGGCAATGGCAGCGCCCAAGATGATGAAGTTAACTGCCGCAAACGCCAAGCCCAGCCGCCAGGCCAACTCGCCCATATTGCCATTCGTTCGATTCGCCAGCAGGGCGTAGCTAGACATCGCTTTGCTAGGGCCGCCTTCAAAGGGTGTGAGTTTGGCGCTTTTGATCAAATTGCCGTATTCTTCAAATTCGCTGACTTTGATTTGCCCCGTTTTGCTGTCAATCTCTGAGCGCTGACCATTGTTAAGCAGTAAATATTGGCTACCGTCTCGGCTTTCTATGCGACCCGCATTGGCTGTGGTGACGGATTCTTTGCCATTCGACACGGTGGAGATGAAGATGTTGCTGCGGCTGTTGGCAAATTGCGCCACTTCAGCCGATAACTTGTCATTGCCATCAACTTTGATGGCTCCCGAGGCGCTAGCGTTTTGCTTTTTGCTTTTGGCAGACTTTGTATCCACGGGTTTGTCGTCTTGTTTGTCAATAAAAAACACCCGACTACCGTTGGCCGATTCTTGAAACGTACCCGGCGTGATGCGGTCAAGGTCGCTGCGCTGCTCAAATTTGGTGCGCATGTTTTGCGCTTGCTCGTTAGACCACGGCCAAACGACGAGTGCCAAAACGGCAATCGCCACACAAATTGGCCATGCAAAACCCACCAGTGGGCTGATAAAACCCGTCAAACCCCGTCCGCTGGCATTCCAAATCACCATTTCGCTGTCGCTGTGCATGCGCGACAGTGCGACGACGATAGCAATAAAGAGGCATAGGGTCAAAATCGTCGGCAAATGCCCCAAGACGAAATAACCCATGATGAGCAGCACATCCGTGGGGTTGACGCGGCCTTTGTTGGCTAAAAACAGCACACGAATCAGCATCATGGTCATCACCACGGTGATTAACACGACCAGCGATGCGCCAAATGTGCGGCTTAATTCTTTGCGGACTGAAGAATGGAATAACATTAGGGGCTATTTTACGAAACTAAAACGGAAACCAAAGGGAAAGATCTAGATGGAATTGAAACTCGTTGCCCAAGATTTAACGCAAACCAGCAAAACCGCCTGCGACGCCTTGATTGTGCTGGTTCCAGAATCCTTTGGTGCAGCCAAGGGTAAATCGGCCTCAAAAACGGCTGAAAACTTGACCGATGCCATCTCACAAGCGCTAAAAGACGGCGATTTTGAGACCAAAACTGGCAAATTGCTGCAAATTTACCGTTCCACCCACACATCCGCCACACGCACTGTGCTGGTGGGGGCGGGTGACGGCTCGGTCAAAAGCATCAAAACGGCGGTCACCGCAGCGGTTTCTTCCATCAAATCCACCAGTAAAAAACTGGTGATTTGCTTGAGCGAATTACCGAAGATCAGCCAAGAGGGTGCAAAAGCAGCTTTGCTTTGCGCTGCAGACGCCAGCTACGTCTACACCAGTACCAAAACCAAAGTAGAGCCGCGCAAGCTCACCAGTATCACTGTGGCAGTTGATAAAGATGCTTTAAATGCTACTGATTTAATAGCTGCTCAGGCATATATTACGCCGGCTATGAGTGGTATTGAGTTCGCAAAAGAGTGGGGAAATCGCCCCGCCAACCATGCCACGCCAGACCTGCTGGGTAAAGCTGCAAAAAGCCTGTCTAAATACAAAAACATCAGCGTTGACGTCTTGGGCCTCAAAGAAGTGACCAAGCTGGGCATGGGCTCGTTTATATCCGTGGCGCAGGGCTCAGATCAGCCGCTTCGCTTCATCGTTTTGAAATACAACGGCGCTGCCAAAACGGTCGCGCCCACTGTGTTAGTGGGTAAAGGTATCACTTTTGACACCGGCGGTATTTCGCTCAAACCTCCAGCCCAAAATCAATGTCGTCGGCTTGATCCCCGCCTGTGAAAACATGCCCAGCGGCAAAGCCGTGAAACCGGGTGATGTGGTTACCAGCATGAGCGGCCAAACCATTGAAAACCTCAACACCGACGCCGAAGGCCGCTTGGTGCTGTGTGACGCACTGACCTATGCAGAGCGCTTCAAACCGGCTGCCGTCATCGACATCGCCACCTTGACCGGCGTGTGTCATCGCCTTGGGCGCGGTGCGCAGTGGTTTGTTCAGCGCGAACGACGATTTAGCCAATGCTTTGCTCAAAGCCGGCGAATCCAGCGGCGACCCTTGCTGGCGCATGCCTTTGGACGACGAATATGGCGAAGGCCTGAAATCCAACTTCGCCGACATGGCCAACGTCGCAGGCCGCGCTGCAGGCTCAGTCACAGCAGCCAAGTTTTTGCAAAAATTTACCGCCAGCTACCCGTGGGCGCATTTGGATATTGCAGGCACAGCGTGGAAGAGTGGGGCGGTCAAAGGCTCTACCGGTCGCCCCGTGCTCCTGCTGTTGAATTATTTGCTAAATTTAGAGTCAAATCATACTCTAGCCAGCGTATTACCTGCCTCAACAGCTATTAAAAAAATAGTAAAAAAACCCACTAAAGTTGTAACTAAAGCAGCAAAAACCACAATAATCGTAGAGAAAGTCTAACTCGGCATGACCGAAATCGCCTTTCACGTCAATTCGCCAGACAAGTTGGATTACGCCTGCCGCCTTCTACGGGCGACGCAAAAAAAGTCCGCCCAAGTGCTGGTTTTGGGGCAAATCGACGTCCTGAAGTCGCTCAGCGCCAAGCTGTGGGCGCTGTCTCCGACCGAGTTTTTGCCGCATTGCTTGGCAGATGCAAGTGCTGAAGTTATCGCCTATTCGCCTATCGTTTTGAGTTCACAATTACCGAACACCAGCGCTGATTCGCAAGTTCTGCTCAATCTTGGTGCAGTTTTACCTTCTGGATTTGAGCGTTTCGAGCGTTTAATCGAGCTGGTCGGGCAAGATGAATCCGACCTACAAGCCGCCAGAACCCGTTGGAAGCACTACAAAGACCGCGGCTATGCACTTAGTCGGTATGACGTGGTGAGCAAGGCTCAGACTTCTCACTAAAATTTGCTATCAAAATAATAGTGGTTTTATAGGTATAAAAACGGCTATAGCCAGCGTATTTACTGCCTAAGCAGCTATTTAAAAGATAGTAGATTTAATATAATTTAAGTGATCATTCCCGTGCGGATTGGAATCCAAATCACGCGGCTGCCAAGTTAACAAATTTAGAAACGCCCAAAGTTTCTCT